>JAYTBZ010000083.1:0-10066 GCA_043736705.1 Flavobacterium sp.
GCTATTATTCAAAACGGAACAACAGCAGCAGAGAAAGTAGGAATTGGCACTGTAAATACTATTCAATCAGTTGTTGCAGCTAAAAGTTTGAGTTCGCCAGCTATAATTGTTATCGGAGAAGTGGTAAGAGATGCGAAACGAAATGCTGCTTTTTACAAGGAATTAAAATCACAGCACAACCAGGTTTTGGCTTATGGAAAAGAATGAATTATATCCCATCTTTTTGAAACTACACAATCTTAACACTCTAATTGTGGGTGGTGGAAATGTGGGATTAGAAAAATTATCTTTTTTACTAAAGTCAAGTCCAAACGCCATTGTGGAGGTAGTAGCACCGCGATTTTTACCTGAATTAGAAACTTTGGCGTCAAGCCATGAATCAGTAAAACTGACGTACAAAAAGTTCAATCGCTGGATGCTCCGCAAACGCCACATGGTCATTGCTTGTACCGATGATTTGAAAGTGAATAAACGGATTTATGATTTGTCCCGAAAAAGATTTTTGATTTGCAATATCGCAGATACCCCACCACTGTGTGATTATTATCTAGGTGGAATTGTCACTAAAGGCCATGTTAAAATTGCAATTTCGACAAACGGAAAATCACCTACAACAGCCAAGCGATTGCGCGAGTTTTTTGAAGAAGTTATTCCAGAAGACATCAATACAATGGTCGAAAACTTGAATGAATATCGCAAAACGTTGAAAGGAAATTTTGAAGAAAAAGTTCAAAAAATGAATGAAATAACAGCAAGCTTAAAAGGTCAATAAAAATAGAGTGCAGATAGCATAATTCAAAAAAATACTAAAAACTAACTTGTACTAGTTCTTAATAATAGTTTTTCGTTTTTTTTGATAATCATAATAATGATATTTGTACTGAAATAGTATTCAGACTTTTTTTTTGAAAAATAGCAGATAAAATAACACTTTCCTTCAATTTCAATATTGGAAATTAGAGGACTAATTAAAACAAAATGATTAAAACAGACATACTAATTATTGGAGCAGGACCCACAGGTTTATTCGCCGTATTTGAAGCAGGATTATTAAAATTAAAATGCCATATTCTAGATGCATTACCACAAGCGGGCGGACAACTATCAGAGTTGTATCCTAAAAAACCAATTTACGATATTCCCGGTTTTCCAGAAGTGCTAGCAGGCGATTTAGTGGATAATTTGATGGAACAAATCAAGCAATTTGAACCTGGATTTACACTGGGAGAACGTGCTGAAACAATTGAAAAACAAGAAGACGGAACATTTATTGTGACTTCAAACAAAGGGAAAAAATTCCACGCTCCTGTTATTGCTATTGCAGGTGGACTTGGAAGTTTTGAACCCAGAAAACCACTTATCGAAGACATTGAGTTTTACGAGGACAAAGGAATCAAGTATTTCATTAAAAATCCAGAAAAATTTAGGGATAAAAAAGTAGTAATCGCTGGAGGCGGAGATTCGGCGCTGGACTGGAGTATTTTCTTGTCCAATGTAGCTTCTGAAGTAACCTTAATTCACCGTCGTAACGAATTTAGAGGCGCATTAGATTCTGTTGAAAAAGTACAGGAATTGAAAAATTCTGGTAAGATAAAAATGATTACGCCTGGAGAAGTTGTTGGCTTAAAGGGTGCTGAACATTTAGAAGGAGTTGTGGTCGAAGAAAATGGTGCACACAGAACTATTGAAACCGATTATTTTATTCCACTTTTTGGTCTAACTCCAAAATTAGGTCCTATTGGCGACTGGGGATTGGAAATCGAAAAAAATGCCATAAAAGTCAATAATTCATTGGATTACCAAACAAATATTCCCGGAATTTTTGCTATTGGTGACGTAAATACCTATCCAGGAAAGTTAAAACTTATTTTGTGTGGCTTTCATGAAGCAACATTAATGTGTCAGGCAGCGTACCAAATTATTAACCCGGGGAAACGCTATGTTTTAAAATACACTACCGTTTCTGGAGTCGATGGTTTTGATGGGACTCGTAAAGAAGCTCCAAAAGCAGTGGTAAAAGCTATAGTGTAAAAAAAAATGCTAAGGTACAAAGGTTCTGAATTGCTAAGGTTGGTTTAAATCCTAGCAATTCAGAACCTTTTTATTTAAAAGCTTTACAACAAACTCCCTTAGAAACTTTATAAAAAAACTTGCAAGTGATGGCGTTATGTAGTTACTTTGTATTGTTCTTAAATTTATTGAAAGTTATCACGAAAGGCGGAGGGAAAGACCCGATGAAACCTTAGCAACCCTTTACTTTTTTAAAGAAGGTGCTACATTCTACCATGTTAAACATGGATAGATAACACATGAATACATCCCTCGTATTCCTCAACTTTTTCCTGATAACATTTTAATTTTTTTTAGAGCGAATAATTGCTGCTTTTTTGCCATTATCGTTCTCGCTGTACACTGTATCTTTTATGCTGAACCCCAGCATAAAAGGATGTCGTTTCCATCGAGGCTAATGAGCCAAAAACGGTACTTTTATGGAAGTATAAATTAAAAGAACAAATCCCTAAACTGGAGATTTAAAACAATAAAGTATGTCAAAAGATACAATTGATTCAGCAGAAACGCTTCGTCCGGATACTAGTAATCTGATTACAGAGGAGATAAAAAAACGAATACTAGTGCTTGATGGTGCGATGGGAACTATGTTGCAACGGTACAATTTCTCTGAAGAAGATTTTCGTGGGGAGCGATTTAAGGATTTTCCACATTCGCTCAAAGGGAATAATGATTTGTTGTCTATTACACAACCGCTGGCTATCAAAGAAGTGCACGCAGCGTATTTTGAAGCCGGAGCGGATATTGTTGAAACCAACACGTTCTCTGGAACTACTATCGGAATGGCAGATTATTATCTAGAAGAATACGTTTATGAATTAAACTATGAGTCGGCTAAAATTGCTCGCGAAGTAGCCGATGAATTCACCTCCAAAAATCCTCATAAACCCCGTTTTGTCGCAGGTTCTATTGGACCTACAAATCGTACCGCTAGCATGTCACCTGATGTAAATGACCCAGGATATAGAGCAGTAACTTTTGATGATTTACGCATCGCGTACAAACAGCAAGTCGAAGCGTTAATTGATGGAGGTTGTGATTTACTATTGGTAGAAACGATTTTTGATACTTTGAATGCTAAAGCAGCACTTTTTGCAATTGAAGAAGTAAAAGAAGAACGAAATCTAGATATCCCAATTATGGTTTCGGGAACCATTACAGATGCTTCTGGCAGAACATTATCAGGACAGATGGTGGAAGCTTTTTTAGTTTCGGTTTCGCATATTCCGTTGTTGAGTGTTGGCTTTAATTGCGCTCTTGGTGCTGATTTATTGAAACCCTATTTAAAAACGCTTGCACAAAACACAGCTTTCAATGTATCTGCGCATCCTAATGCAGGATTGCCTAATGCTTTTGGCGAATACGATGAAACTCCAGAGCAAATGCAAGCTTTTATCAAAGAATATCTCGATGATAATTTAGTAAATATCATTGGCGGTTGTTGTGGCACAACGCCGGCGCATATCAAGTTGATCGCCGATATAGCAAAGGAATATAAACCAAGGGTTTCTGCTGTATTGGTGTAAATTTAATTTCCAGCAAGGTATTTTTCAAACCTTGTAGGTATTTTTGAAAATAGATAATTGCGAAGTGTTATAGTAGTTAAACCTCAGTTATGCGAGCGGAACAAAAGATATAACGAATAGCCCGTTCGCCGCGGCGAACACGCCCAAATAATAAAAAAACAAGTTACTCCAACACGGTTTTTGAAACCCTGCAGGAACAAATAAAATAAAAAATGGCAGTAGCAGAGAAAAGAAGAAACCTTGTATTATCAGGATTAGAGCCCTTAATAATTACACCCGAAAGTGTTTTTGTGAACGTTGGCGAGCGGACTAATGTGACGGGTTCCAGAAAATTCCTGAGGTTAATTAAGGAAGAAAAATACGACGAGGCGCTTGAAATTGCACGGCAGCAAGTAGATGGTGGTGCCCAAATCATTGATATTAATATGGATGAGGGATTGCTGGACGGCGTGTATGCCATGACTAAATTCCTGAACTTAATTGCCGCAGAGCCCGATATTTCTCGTGTGCCGATTATGATTGATAGCTCAAAATGGGAAATCATTGAAGCGGGCTTGAAGGTCGTACAAGGGAAAAGTGTGGTAAATTCTATTTCGTTGAAAGAGGGTGAGCAAGCTTTTATTGCTCATGCTAAATTGATTAAGCGTTATGGTGCGGCTGTCATTATTATGGCTTTTGACGAGAAAGGACAGGCAGACAATTACGAACGTCGCATAGAAATATGCCAACGCTCGTATGACATTATGGTGCAAAAAGTGGGGTTTCCACCGCAGGATATTATTTTTGATTTGAATATTTTTCCGGTAGCTACAGGAATGGAAGAACACCGATTGAATGCTTTGGATTTCTTTAGAGGAACTAAATGGGTACGCGAAAATTTGCCGCATGCACACATAAGCGGCGGCGTAAGTAATGTGTCGTTTTCGTTTAGAGGGAATGACACGGTTCGGGAAGCGATGCATTCGGTTTTCTTGTATCATGCGATTCAAAACGGAATGACGATGGGGATTGTGAACCCAGAAATGTTATCGATTTATGACGAAATTCCAAAAGATTTATTGGAACATGTGGAAGATGTAATCTTGAATCGACGAGATGACGCAACGGAACGATTGCTAGATTTTGCCGAGAATGTTAAGAGTTCCGACTCCCCTCTACTTCGGAGAGGGGCTGGGGGTGAGGCTGAATGGCGATCAGGAACGATACAGGAACGCATTACGCATTCGCTTGTAAAAGGGATTGATCAATTTATTGAAGAAGATGTTGAGGAAGCACGACAAGTTGCTATAAAACCGATCGAAGTAATTGAAATCAATTTGATGACCGGTATGAATGTAGTGGGTGATTTGTTTGGCTCAGGAAAAATGTTTTTGCCCCAAGTTGTAAAGTCGGCAAGAGTAATGAAAAAAGCTGTGGCGTATTTGCTTCCATTCATCGAAGCGGCAAAGCAAGTTGGAGACAAATCGGGTAATGGTAAAATCCTAATGGCAACCGTAAAAGGTGATGTACACGACATTGGAAAGAATATCGTTTCAGTAGTTTTGGCGTGTAACAATTATGAGATTGTTGACCTTGGTGTTATGGTGCCTCCAGAGAAAATTATTGCAGCAGCCATAGAGCACAACGTTGATATTATTGGATTGAGCGGATTGATTACTCCATCGCTGGACGAAATGGTTTATCTCGCCAAGGAATTAGACAAACGTGGGCTGAAAATCCCAATAATGATTGGTGGTGCAACGACTTCTCGTGCGCATACAGCTGTAAAAATTGCACCTCAATATAGAGAAACAGTAATTCACGTAAATGATGCTTCGAGAGCCGTAACGGTTGCAGGAAGTTTATTGAATAAAGATAAAAAACTATATGCCAGCGATATTCGAGCCGAATATGATGCGTTTAGAGAAACGTTTTTGAATCGTTCTCGAGATAAAGACTATTTAACAATTGAACAAGCGCGTAAAAATAAATTACAACTGAATTGGGAAACGTATACTCCAAAAACTCCCAATTTTATAGGTACAAAATCTACCGAAGTCGAACTGGATGTTTTGATTCCTTATATAGATTGGACGCCCTTTTTTAGAACGTGGCAATTGTTTGGGAAATATCCGGCTATACTTACTGATGAAATTGTAGGCGAACAAGCAACAGCTGTTTTTGTTGATGCGCAACAAATGTTAGCTATTATTTTAAAGGAAAAAAAACTGACTGCTAAAGGTATTTATGGAATTTTTCCTGCCAATCAAATTAATGATGATGATATTGAACTTAAAAATGATGAGGGGAAAGTACTAGAGAAATTCTTGACGTTGCGTCAACAATCTCAAAAAACCAAAGGTGCTCCAAATATTGCCTTATCGGATTTTATTGCTCCAAAAGATAGCAACAAAACAGATTATATGGGCTGTTTTTGTGTAACGACGGGTTTTGGTGTGGATGAATGGGCAGCTGAATTTGAGAAAAACCTAGACGATTACAATTCGATTATGGTGAAAGCATTGGCGGATCGTTTTGCGGAAGCCTTTGCCGAATATTTACACGAGCAAATTAGAAAGAATATTTGGGGATATACTCCAGATGAAAATTTGAGTACGGAGGCGATGATTGATGAGGTTTACAAGGGAATTCGTCCTGCGCCAGGCTATCCCGCTTGTCCAGATCATTTGGAAAAACCTACTATTTGGAAACTACTCAACGTGGAAGAAGAAATTGGAGTAACCTTGACAGAAAGTATGGCGATGTGGCCCGCTTCGTCGGTGTCAGGCTATTATTATGCCCATCCAGAAAGCAAGTATTTTGGATTGGGCAAAATAAAAGAAGATCAGGTAATTGATTACGCCAAACGTAGAAGTATTTCTACAGATAAAGCAATGAAGTGGTTGGGTCCAAATATAGCAGATTAAAATCCCCACACAGCCTCCCCAAAGGGGAGGAGTTGAGAAAGGAATAAAAAATTGTTCAATTAAAATTACCCGAGTTCTCCCCTCCTTAGGAGGGGTCGGGGGAGGATTATGAAAGTAACACAACACATAGAAGCAGCTAACGGAGAAACTTTATTCTCCTTCGAAATCATTCCGCCACAAAAGGGGAAAAGCATTCAGGAACTGTATGATAATATTGATCCCTTGATGGAATTCAAACCGCCGTTTATTGATGTAACAACTTCTCGCGAGGAATTTATTTATGTTGATAAGGGCAACGGTTTATTAGACAAAAAACTAACCAGAATGCGCCCTGGAACATTGGGGATTTGTGCTTCGATAAAACATAAATACAACGTAGATACTGTTCCACATGTACTTTGTGGCGGCTTCACGAAGGAAGAAACTGAATATTTATTAGTAGATTGTCATTATTTGGGAATCAATAATGTAATGGCTTTGCGCGGTGATGCTATGAAAGACGAACAATCTTTTGTGCCGAAAATGGGCGGAAATATTCACGCAATAGATTTAGTTCAACAAATTAAATTATTGAATGAAGGCAAGTATTTGCATGAAGTTGTACACGTAGACAATAAAGCTGATTTTTGTATCGGAGTTGCGGGCTATCCCGAAAAACACTTAGAATCTCCATCTTTAGTTTCTGATTTGAAGAGACTGAAAGAAAAAGTAGACGGAGGTGCGGATTATGTGGTTACCCAAATGTTTTTTGACAATGCTAAGTATTTTGATTTTGTTGCTAAAGCCCGTGAAATAGGTATTACCGTTCCCATTATCCCCGGAATAAAACCGTTAGCGGTACACCGACATTTACAAATTTTGCCACAAATTTTCCGTATAGATTTGCCGGAGGATTTGATAGATGCCGTTGCGGCTTGCAAAACGAATGCCGATGTAAAACAAGTCGGAATTGAGTGGGCTATTCAACAATCATTAGAGTTAAAAGCAGCTGGAGTTCCAGTTCTACATTATTATTCGATGGGAAAATCGGAGAATATCAGACAAATAGCAAGGCAGATTTTTTAGAAATTCTTTCAATTGTAAAAAATGCTTCCAATCTTTTTAAGTCTGGAAGCTTTTTTATTGTCTTATCATTCCGAATAAGTAGGAACGACACTTGATGAGGTTCCTACTTCTTCAGAACGACAGAACCGAGTTTTGTATTTTAAAAGAGTTTGTTTTTTATTCAAAAAATGACTGAATACTAATAACTGAACACTGCCAACTATTTCGTAATCTCCCAAAAAACTGCCTCCAAGTTTTTATTTTTCTGACTGAGCTGCAAGGTTTTTAATCCGTTATCATGTGCAAAATCAAAAACGGCGGGGCGCATATCTTTATCGGATACAAAGATCAATTCCCACGAGAAGTCATGCGTATTCTTGAATGATTTTAAATGTGGAATTCTGGAAATAGCTTGCTCTTCAATTTTATAATCAAATTCTACTTCGATGATTTGTTCTTTGTCGGCTGAAATTAGATTGTCGAGTTTTTTATCTGCTACAATTTTTCCGTTGTTGATGATAATGACACGATCGCAAATCGCTTCAACTTCTTGCATGATGTGTGTGGATAGGAATACCGTTTTATCTTTCCCCACATTTTTAATCACATTGCGTATTTCCATCAGCTGGTTCGGATCTAAACCAGTTGTAGGTTCGTCAAGAATCAATACATCAGGATTTGCAGTAGCGCATTTGCTAAACCTACACGTTGGCGATATCCTTTGGATAATTGTGCGATTTTTTTATGACTTTCGGTACTTAAACCAGTGAGTTGAATTACTTCTTCAATTCGAGATTTGGCTACTTTATACACATCTGCGTTAAACGCTAAATATTCACGAACATACAAATCTAAATACAACGGATTGTGCTCCGGCAAATAACCAATAGCAAGTTGTACCGCTTTCTGGTTGGTGTTTACATTATGGCCGTTTACTAGGGCATCGCCTTCATCTGCATTGATATAAGTAGTCAATATTTTCATCAAGGTCGATTTTCCAGCGCCATTGGGACCCAAGAAACCAACGATTTCTCCTTTGTTAATGGAAAATGAAATGTTATCTAGTGCTTTTTGAGCACCATAGTTTTTGGATATGTTTTTTACCTCTATTGACATAAAACTTTATTTGTTACAAAAGTAAATAGAAAATATATAGTTCTTCATTAATCGGCAAAATTTATATTTTAAGTACAAAGGATCCGAAGAATTAGTTTATTAAAAATAAATTTGAAATGTATGAAAAATATTAAGTAATGGTACAGTTCTTGTTAAAAATTTATTAATTTTTAACTATAAAAATAAACTATGAAAAAAACATTAGTAATTCTTGCAATGGCTATGATAAGCTTTGCAAATGCTCAAAAAGGAACGGTCTTGGTGTCTGGAAATGTGAGTTTTTGGTCTGATAAAAATTCTACTCAAGGGAGTGAATCTAAGGGTGAGAACTTTAATTTTTCTCCAAAATTAGGGTATCAGTTAAAGGATAATTGGACAGTAGGGGCGGAAGCTGGATTTTCATCTTCTAAAAATGAATACACTTATCTAGAAAATGCATCGAATAATCAAGAAAGAATAACTAAAAACTTCTCAGCTGGAGCTTTTGTTCGGTATTCAAAATCACTAAGCCAAACATTTTTGCTATATGCTGACCTAGGTGCGGGTTATAAGACTCTTAAAGAAACTAGTACTAATTCTTTTTCTGATCCAGAGTCTTTTACAACCACGTTTGATGGTGTTTATGCAAATTTTGCACCTGGTTTATTTCTAAATATTAAAAATAATTTTGGATTAAATTTTGGTATTGGTGGTTTGACATATTCAAATACAAAGAGTGATCAAAATAATGGAAAGAATAGTAATTTTTATTTCAATTTTGGGCAGTCATTTAATATTGGAATTTCAAAAAATTTTTAATCCCTATTCTCTATAAAATTAAAAAAAAAGCATTCATGACTTCATGGATGCTTTTTATTTTTAGAATAATCTCATTTAGATTTATATATTTACAATTAAACTAAATCAATATGGAAAATAATCAATCGGGCAGTTTCTTAAAGAATTACAACAGTATTATTTTGCTGCTCGGTGGGATTTTTGTGGGGAGTATTTTAGGTTAGGTTTTTGGAAAAGGAGTGGAGGTCATTAAGCCTCTCGGTGATATTTTTCTAAATCTTTTATTCACCGCAATAATTCCTTTGGTGTTTTTCACCATCGCTTCTTCTATTGCCAGTTTAGAAAAGACGGAAAAGTTAGGAAAATTGTTTCTAATTGTAATCGGAGTTTTTTTATTTACGGTATTGGTTTCGGCCATCTTGATGCTTGTTGGCGTTTTGCTTTTTCCAATTCAACAAGATTTTATTCTTTCTCAGATTCCTATGGAAATGGTCGAAACAGGAACCGCAGGCTCGCAGATAACACAATTGCTAACAGCTAGTGATTTTTTCGAACTTTTGTCTCGAAAAAACATGTTGGCACTTATTATATTTTCATTTTTAATAGGATTTGCGTGTTTGAACTCGG
>JAYTBZ010000084.1:0-22371 GCA_043736705.1 Flavobacterium sp.
CTGCGCTTCCTCGTAAGCAAAACGCTGATCCGAATAAATGACCGTTCTTCCAAACCATTGATTGACCACTTGTGAAGTTTCCGTAATTTCGAATATAGCCGAAAATGTATATTTTTCTTCATTTGGACGTAAGGAACACGCAAAATTTGATAGTACTTCTGGTAACATGGGCACTACTCGATCGACTAAATAAACTGATGTTGCTCTCTGATATGCTTCATCATCTAGAATAGTTCCTTCCTGAAGATAATACGAAACATCAGCAATGTGAATACCAATTTCGTAATTACCATTTTCTAATTTTTTTAAAGAAAGTGCATCATCAAAATCTTTAGCATCTTTTGGATCAATGGTGAAAGTCAACGTATCACGCATATCACGACGGTTGGCTATTTCACTCGCTTCAATTGACGTATCAATTTTTTGTGCAAACGTTTCTACTTCAATAGGAAACTCTGATGGTAATCCGTATTCAGCAAGAATAGCATGAATTTCTGTATCGTGTTCTCCAGGTTTTCCTAACACTTTTATTACAGAACCAAAAGGACTATCAGCTTTAGCTGGCCAATCTTCTATATGCACTAAAACCACATCTCCTTGCTCCGCCTCGCCTATTTTATCTTTTGGAATAAAAATATCGGTATACATTTTAGGATTTGCAGTAGAAACAAAAGCAAAATTAGCTTGAATATCAATAACACCTACAAAATCTGTTTTGTGTCTTTCTAAAACTTCAATAACTTCACCTTCAGGTCTTTTGCCACTTCTTTTATTATAAACATATACTTTGACAATGTCTTTATCTAAAGCATGATTCAAATTATTGGTAGGGATAAATACATCTTCATCTAGATCAGCGCAGACAAAATAAGCTGTCTTACGTCCGGTCATATCAATTTTACCTTCGTAATAATCTTTGCTTACTGCTTTGATTAAATATTTTCCAGGTTCTGATTCAATAATTTTATTTTGCGAAGCCAGAATCTTTAAATCTTTTATAATTTGATTTCTACTTTCAGTATCGTCAACTTCGAGCTTAGCTCCTATTTGTTTGTAATTGAATGCTTTATTTGCACTTTGCGATAATATTTTAATAATTTTTTCGGAGAAATCTTTCTCTTTTTTTACCGGCTTTCTTAATCTTTTACTCATACATCTGTTCTTAAAGGTATAAAATTACAAAATAGTAAACTGTAATTAGCCAACAGACTATAGTTTTAAAGAAAATATAACTTTACATAATAGTTGTATCTTTATGAAAAGTATAAAAAATGGAAGAATTTCAAACTATTGCAATTTTTAATTATTCGCATGAAATTATAGTTATAAAGCATTTGCTGGAGCAAGAAGCGATTCCTTATTTTTTTGAAAATGAAAACTTAGTTTCTGTTGATCCTTTTGGCAGCTTTGCATATGGCGGCATAAAGCTCAAAATTCATCTTAACGATTTCAAAAAAGTTCAAGAATTATTAGATAAGCTGAACAACAATTTGAAAATCGTTTGAAACTGAAATCAATTTTTTGAATTTAATTTTTTTGAAAGTTGTCAACATATATTTAAATAAACAAAAAGAAAATTTAAATTTAAAATCTTTCTTGGTTGTTATTATAGCATGTTAATAGTGGCAATAAATTTATATTTAAAAGTATTGAAATGAACTTTAAAGATGTTATACCGACTTATCAACATAGTTATTTTTAAATAAAGTATTCGTTCTAAAGGAGTTTCTGTTTTTAATTAACAATGGTTAACAATCTAAAAATAATTCATTTTGTAAATAAGTAGTTTTTTAAAATTTGTTAATAAACCTCTTTTTAATAATGATAACTATTATAAAAATTACTGAAACTAAATTAGGTTTTAAAAACTGGGTTTTGGATTACTTAATTTTTTGATAGTACCAAAAAATAGTTTTTATTTTCTATCTCAAGTTATCAACATCTTGTGTTAATTTAAAGTTAACTGAATATCAATCAATTGCGTTTTGCTATTAACAATGTAAATTTTTAACATTTAAAATAAAAAATATACATTGATTTACAGGTTTTTATACATTAATAAAAAATGTTGATAACCGTTAATTATATAGTAATTAATGGGTTACAAAACTATTAATATAAATACTATAAGTGATTTAATTAGCAAACAAAGAACCAAAATTTATTGCGCAATCAATAGAATACTTTATCTAAATTTGCAACACACAACATAACACATACATCATGAAAATCTCCATAGGAAACGATCACGCAGGACCAGATTATAAAAAAGCAATTGTAGAATTGCTACAAACAAAAGGACATGAAATAACAAATTATGGAACAAATTCAGGAGAAAGTGTTGATTATCCAGATTTTGGGCATCCTGTCGCTATAGATGTCACTGAGGGTAAAGCTGATTTTGGAATTGTTATTTGCGGAAGCGGTAACGGAATTGCAATGACTGTAAACAAATATGCTAAGGTACGCGCAGCTTTGTGCTGGACGAAAGAAATTGCAGTTTTGGCCCGTCAGCATAATGATGCTAATATTTTAAGTATTCCAGCTCGTTTTACCTCTATTCCCCAAGCGGTAGAAATGGTAGAAGCTTTTTTAAGTACAGAATTTGAAGGTGGGAGACACCAAAATAGAGTGGATAAAATTTCTTGTTAGAATCCTAATATTTCAAAATAAAGCAATCCGAACAGGATTAAAATTTGGATTAAAATAATTCCATAAAACCTCAAAAGAAAGCTTTCTTTTGAGGTTTTATGTCTAAAGATAAGCATCGCTAACCCAGAACCAATTGTTCCGCCGATTAGGCTCGTAAGCAATAAATTACGTTCAGAAATTCTCCATTTTTGCAGTATGGCCAGCCGTTTGTCAACTCCTATCATTGTAAAAGACACTAAATTAATAAGCAGAAAATACCAGAATAAAAAAGACATAAATAAGGAATTTTAGTTCAAAGATACTATTTTAGCAATATGATTTTATAATCTTAAATTTAAAATGACCAACATACAATTCATCGCCAAGACTGTTCAAACAGCAGCAATTAACATTCAAAAAACCGTTCAACTTATACAAGAAGATTGCACAATACCGTTTATTTCTCGCTATCGAAAAGACACCACCGGAAATCTTGATGAAGTACAAATAGAATTAATCGCAAAGCTTCAAAAAGAATATGAAGTGATTGTAAAACGCAAAGAAGCGATTCTAAAATCGATTCAGGAACAAAATATGCTTACACCAGAATTAGAACAAAAAATTCAACAAAGTTTTGATCTACAAGAACTGGAAGATTACTATTTACCTTATAAAAAGAAGAAAAAAACCAAAGCCGATGTGGCTCGTGAAAACGGTTTAGAACCGTTGGCTAAACTTATCATGGCTCAAAATAATGACGATGTAGATTTCCTAGCAACCAAATATATAAACGATACTGTAAATAATGAAGATGCCGCCTTACATGGTGCGAGAGACATTATTGCCGAATGGATTAATGAAAATATTTATGTTCGAAAGCAACTCCGACGTTTATACGAACGCAAAGCAACAATCACTACCAAAGTTGTAAAAACAAAGAAAGACGACGAAGGCGCTCAAAAGTTCAATCAATATTTTGATTGGTCAGAACCGTTGACAAAAGCACCTTCGCATAGATTATTAGCGATGCTTCGAGCAGAAAATGAAGGTTT
The DNA here is from genome assembly GCA_043736705.1 of Flavobacterium sp. GTDB lineage: Bacteria > Bacteroidota > Bacteroidia > Flavobacteriales > Flavobacteriaceae > Flavobacterium. The sequence goes on from JAYTBZ010000084.1 coordinate 3,684, forward strand.
TATAAAATTTAAAGTCGAAGTCGATATTGACGAAGCTTATGATAGTATTGATGCTATAGTTTTAAAAAGTCAAAATAAAACTACTCCTCACGTACAACTAGCCATCGAAGACAGTTACAAACGTTTGTTGCATCCGGCCATCTCTAATGAAGCTTTGCAAGAGGCAAAAACAAAGGCTGATGCCAATTCGATTCAGGTTTTTGCAAATAATTTAGGGCAGTTATTGTTGGCACCGCCTTTAGGTGAAAAACGAATTCTGGCGATTGATCCAGGATTTAGAAGCGGTTGTAAAATTGTATGCTTAGACGAAAAAGGAGATTTATTGTACAACGAAACCATTTATCCGCATGCGCCTCAAAAAGAAGAAGCGATGGCAATGAAAAAAATTCGTTCTATGGTCAATTCCTATAAAATAGACGCTATTTCCATAGGAAACGGAACGGCTTCAAGAGAAACGGAATTTTTTATTAAAAAAATTGCTTTTGATAAGCCCGTTCAGGTTTTTATTGTTTCCGAAGCTGGTGCATCAGTTTATTCCGCTTCAAAAATAGCCAGAGATGAATTCCCCAATTATGATGTCACGGTTCGGGGTTCGGTTTCTATTGGGAGACGACTCTCAGACCCGCTGGCCGAACTTGTAAAAATAGATCCAAAAGCCATTGGCGTAGGCCAATATCAGCATGATGTAGATCAAAATAAACTCAAAGAAGAACTAGACAATACGGTGATTCGTTGCGTGAATTCTGTTGGGATAAACATTAATACAGCGAGCAAACATTTATTGAGTTATGTGAGCGGAATAGGAGAGAAGCTGGCTGAAAATATTGTAAATTATCGCTCTGAAAACGGACCTTTTACGGATCGAAAACAACTCAAAAAAGTACCCCGTTTGGGTGAAAAAGCGTATCAACAAGGTGTTGCTTTCATCAGAATTTCGAATGCAAAAAACCCGTTGGATAATTCAGCAGTTCATCCGGAAGCGTATGGAATTGTCGAGAAAATGGCTAAAGATTTGAAATTGTCAGTACATGATTTGATTGCCAATGCAGCAAAAACAGTCTTAATAAAACCAGAAAATTACATTACTCCAGAAATAGGTATATTGGGATTGAAAGACATCATTAAAGAACTCGAGAAACCAGGTTTGGATCCGAGAAAATCAGCTAAAGTTTTTGAATTTGACCCGAATGTAAAAACAATAAAAGATGTAAAAACAGGAATGGTTTTACCGGGAATTGTTAATAACATTACTAATTTTGGTTGTTTTGTGGATATTGGCGTCAAAGAAAGTGGCTTGGTTCACATTTCCCAACTCAAAGCGGGTTTTGTTAGCGATGTGAATGAAGTGGTAAAATTACACCAACACGTGCAGGTCAAAGTAACGGAAGTCGACGAAGATAGAAAGAGAATTCAGTTGACAATGGTAATTTAAATCATAAAAAAAGGCTTTTCAAATGATGAAAAGCCTTTTTTTATTTTGTTTCCTCTTCTTTTTTATCAGCTGGCTGACCGTCTTTAGAAGCATTTTTAAATTCTTTAAGTCCACTTCCTAAACCTTTCATTAATTCTGGAATTTTTCTACCACCAAAAAGTAATAAAACAATCGCTAATATAACAAGGATTTCTGTAACACCTAATCTTCCCATGATAGTATAATTTATTGCCTGAGCAAATTTATATTAAATCTAAATACAAAGGTATATAGAATTAGTTAACAGAAACAGATTTCGATACATTTATTTGGTTTCAAAAGCGTTAAAAATTCATTAAAAAAAAATTTTTCAGTTTTAAAATGCTAACAAAATATGCCAATACAAGCGTAAACAATAATTGCTATATTTGTTCGATAATCAAATGTTATGTCCAAGAAAAGACAAAGAAGACGTAAACTCAAGGAAAATCTATTCAACAAACGACGTTTAATCATACTGAACGAAGATACTTTTGAAGAAACATTTTCTTTAAAACTCACGTTAATGAACGTTTTTGTGGTCGCAACTGTAGGAGCCATTCTAATCATTTTTGTCACCACATTTATAATTGCTTTTACCCCATTACGAGAGTTTATACCAGGATATTCTTCTTCAAAATTAAAGAAAGAAGCCATGGAATTGGCCTTGAAATCAGATTCTTTGTCGCGAGCTTTAATTAAAAACGAAGTTTATATAAAGTCTATTCAAAAAGTATTGACGGGTGAGTTAGAATATGCAAAATTTAATAAAGATTCTATACTTTCAATCGCAGATGAAGTGCCCTCTCCAGCCGATCTATTAGCATCAGAGCAAGAATTGGAGCTTAGGGAACAAGTCGCTAAAGAAGAAAAGAAATCGCTTTCTACAAAATCAAAAACGGAGTAAAAAAAATCGATTTTTATCTTTCAAAGAACAAAAATTAAAATGTCAATAAAAGCAATTACGGCAAAATTATTTGCTCAAAAAATATACAAGAAAACCCAACTCTGGGCTAACAATCCTGTTGCCACTCAAAAGAAGGTTTTACAAAAATTAATCAAAGAAGCAAAGCAAACGCAATTTGGAATCGACCACCATTTTGGTCAAATAAAAAACGAGAAGGATTTTGCAAATCAAGTACCAATTCGAGATTATGAGGCGCTGAAACCTTATGTGGATAAAGTGGTTCAAGGCCAAGAAAATATCTTATGGAAAGGAAAACCGCTTTATTTTGCTAAGACTTCTGGAACAACTTCGGGAGCAAAATACATTCCATTAACTAAGGAATCCATGCCGTATCATATTGAGGCCGCTCGAAACGCTATTTTGCATTATATTCATGAAACAGGTAAAGCTGATTTTGTTGACGGAAAAATGATTTTCTTGCAAGGAAGTCCCTTATTAGAGGAAAAAAACGGAATCAAATTAGGGCGATTGTCAGGAATTGTTGCTCATTTTGTTCCAAAATACCTTCAAAATAACAGAATGCCTTCTTGGGAAATCAATTGTATCGAAGATTGGGAAACCAAAGTAAATGCGATTGTTGAGGAAACAATCAACGAAAATATGACGGTTATTTCTGGAATTCCGTCTTGGGTGCAAATGTATTTTGAAAAATTGCATCAAAAAGGAGGGAAGCCCGTAGGCGAAATTTTCAATAACTTCAATTTGTTTATTTACGGCGGTGTGAATTATGAACCGTATCGTGCTAAGTTTGAAAATTTAATTGGGCGAAAAGTAGACACTATTGAGTTATTTCCAGCTTCAGAAGGATTTTTTGCGTATCAGGATTCGCAAAAGGAAAAAGGAATGTTGCTGCTGTTGAACTCGGGAATTTTTTATGAATTTGTAAAAAGTGACGAGTTTTATACTGAAAATCCAAAACGATATACCATCGGCGAAGTGGAATTAGGAGTGAATTATGTATTAATTATTTCTACTAATGCGGGACTTTGGGGCTATAATATTGGTGATACGGTTCAGTTCACCAGTTTAAAACCGTACCGAATAATTGTCTCGGGAAGAATTAAACATTATATATCGGCTTTTGGCGAACACGTGATTGGTAAAGAAGTCGAAAGTGCGTTGCAGGAAGCAATAATTGGAACTACTATACGGATCAATGAGTTTACGGTGGCACCACAAATCACTCCTACAGAAGGATTGCCGTATCACGAATGGTTTATAGAATTTGAAAACGAACCAGAAGACAGCGAATCTTTTGCGGAAGCGTTAGACACTGCGATGCGAAAACAGAACATGTATTATGATGATCTAATCGTGGGCAAAGTGTTGCAAAAAGTGGTGATTACCAAAGTGGCTAAAAATGGTTTTCAGAATTATATGAAATCAATAGGCAAACTGGGCGGTCAAAATAAAATCCCGAGACTTTCTAATGATAGAAGTATCGTGGATCAATTAGAAAAATTACCAATTATAAAATGAAAAAATTTGTACTGTTGTTATTATTAGTAAGTTCTTGTATTTATTCACAAATTAAAGGGATTGTTCTGGATGAAAATAACAAACCCATTCCTTATGTTAATATTTGGATTGAAAATGAAAATTTAGGTACAACATCTGAGGAAAATGGTTCATTTTCTATAGCTGTGAAAGATCAAAATAAGGTTTTGATTTTTTCTGCTTTGGGTTTTGAAACCAAGAAAGTTGCAGTTTCGGATGCAGAAGAAGTACGTATGAAAGAAATAGCTTTTCAGTTGGATGAGGTGGTTATTTCTAAAAGTAGAAGCACAGTAGAAATTGAGATTGGAGGCTCTAAGAACATTGGTCATACACACCTCTCAGGCGGCGTACCATGGATTTACGCCAAACGATTTAATTATAGCAATGATTTTTCAAAAACGCCATTTATTAAAAATACTATTATTTTCACGAAAAGTGAAATAAAAAATGCCACTTTCAAATTAAGAATTTTCGAAGTAAATAAAGAACGGGCTCCAGGGTTAGATTTATTAAATGAAGATATTATTGTAATTGTTAAAAAAGGAAAAGGAGAAAACAAAATTGATTTAACTAAATATAATTTAGTATTACCCCAAAACGGAATTTTTATAGCTTTTGAATGGTTGATTATTGAAAGCAATAAGATTAAATTTAATTATAAAGAAAAAAATTCAAATAAAAATAGAGAATATATAACGTTTGCCCCTAGTATTGTATGCAATCCAGTAGAATTAGAAAATACATTTGAATATGGAGGTGGTAAGTTGATTCAAAGGAAAAAAAATATTCGTGAAGGAAAATATAAAAATACAGTAATTGAACCTGCAATTAATCTTACTTTAACAAATTAGAAAATAAAAAACTACCTTTGCAGGTTAGAAAATAAGTAGAAAATGAAAGAAACAAAAAATATATCCCGCTCTAGAGCGCAAGAATCATCGGCAGCAATTGAAAAAATGTACATTACGATGCGCCATCTTTTCAATAGAGGATTTTACAAGCCAATGGGAGTTTCAGGCGATACTTTACGCGAAGCCTTATTGGCCTTGAGTCCTGAAATATATGGAAATATTGGAGATGAAAAAGTAGAATTAAATGGACTTTTATACGTAATCGAAAGATTGCCAGTAGGTATTGAAGAATGTAGGTTTATCAATTTAACATCAGAAGAAGGGTATTCAAAATCACATTTCCAAGCTATAGTTCCGCCAAAAAGACGACGCAATTGTTACCGTATCGATGAGGAGCAAATGAATGTAGAAATTACGCGAGGACGATCTGATATTTACGATATTTTGACGCATTTGACGTTTATTTTCATTGAATCACACAAGATTAGAAACAGAGTTTTATTGGATGATTCAGGTGAAGTTTCTCGTGATTGGATCAAATTAGAACAAGCGGTATCACAAAAGAAAAAACTAACGTTAGTTGAAAAGGAAAAAGCGATTTCGCATGCAGCTAATATTCTAGGAAGAAGATTTGAAGAAGTATTGGATATTTATGATGCATTTGGTTCTGCCGCTGCACCAGATCGCTTTTTGCACGTTATTTTTTGGTTAGGAAAATTAGCGATTGAAGAAATCGTTGAAGATAATAAGAGAACCATCACGTTTAGCCCTATTTTGAGGGAACGATTGGGACACCATATTCACGGTGAAATTTGGGCTACTAATATCAAGGAGGTTTTAAAAGAAAACCAACTTTTAGACCGACCAATCCACGTGATCAGTGCAAACATGCACAGTGTGATGAATTCTATCTTTGCTACCGAAGTGTTAAAAACTAAGTTCAAAGACAAGTCTGATTTCTTCATTTATGAAGAGTTAAGCAAGTCTGGGGCACATGAGGTTCGCAATCAAGTAACGGCAGTTGCTTTAAAGCACGGAATGATTTCGTTGCCTGACACATCAGGAACCAATATTGACGTACAAATTTTTGATACTGCCAAAATTGATTGGTCCAAAACATCTTTTCCTAAAGCCAATACAGGAGATAAAAAACCTGTATTGATTGTTATGGATTATGCTTTTGGGGAACAAGCTTATGAAACCATTGATGAATTGTTAAAACCTTATAAAAAAGCAACTTTGCTCAATGTAGAATCGGTTTCTATCATGGGTAAAGCAGGAATTTTAGAAGGAGGAAAAGGCGATATCATGATTCCGAATGCGCACATCAACGAAGGAACAGCTGATAATTATTTCTTTGAAAATGAATTAACCGCAGAGATGTTTGAAGGGAATGATATTGCTGTATTTGCGGGACCAATGGTTACGGTTTTAGGAACATCATTGCAAAACAGAGATTTATTGAAATTTTTCCACGAATCTACTTGGGGTATTATTGGATTGGAAATGGAAGGTTCGTATTATCAAAAAGCCATTCAATCTGCGTCAAAAATTAGAAAAAGTGTGCCACATGATGTAAAAGTGCGTTATGCATATTATGCATCAGATAATCCACTTGAAACTGGAAGCACTCTAGCGTCAGGCGGATTGGGAACCACAGGAGTAAAACCTACCTATTTGATTACGATTAAAATATTGGAACAAATTTTCAACGCGAAATAATAAAACAGGATGAGCAAAAACCAACCCATTAACCAAGAAGATCAAGAGATTGATTTGCTAGAAATTTCAAAAAAAATTGGAGGTTTTTTTCAAAAGATTAATTTCTTTTTATTTAGATGCATTCAGTTTTTTGTAAAAAAAGCGATTGTGATTCTGATTTTATTGGTAATTGGTGCCGGTTTAGGTTTTTATTTAGACAAAACACTTGCTAGCTACGATTCTGAAATTATCGTGATGCCTAATTTTAGTTCTAACGACTACTTGTATTCTAAAATTAATTTAATAAACGCTAAGATTACTGACGGCGACACCACGTTTTTGAAAGCTATTGGTATTAAAGAAATTACCGCGATTAAAAAAATTGAAATTAAGCCTATGATGGACGTTTACAAATTTGCAAATAAAAATCCGCAGAATTTTGAAACGTTAAAATTAATGGCAGATAAAGGCGATATTAGTAAAATTGTTGAGGATGAAATGACGAGCAAGAATTATTTGTTTCATTCTCTAACCATACAGTCTTCAAAGCCAGTAACCGTTACAGGATTTGTAAATCCATTACTGATTTACTTGAACACTTCAGACTATTATTCAAAAATAAAGAGTGAAAATCTGAAAAATATTACCATAAAAATCATCCAAAATGACTCAATCATCAAGCAAATCGATGCATTTTTAAATAACATAAAAAAGAATACTGGCGGGAAAAGCAATAGTCTTGTTTATTACAATGAAAATTCTCAGTTAAACGATATCATCAAAACCAAAGACTTGTTAATTAAGGAACAAGGGGATCATCGCTTGGAGTTTATAAACTTGGATAAAACAATCAAAGACATCAGCATTGTTACTAATATTAAAAATTCGAAAAGTATTAATGGTAGACTCAAATTAATGCTTCCTTTGCTGCTTGTTTTTTTATTCCTGCTATACATTCTTTTCATTAAATTTTACAAAAGACAGAAAGCCAAGTTTGAAAACAGTTTATAAGGTAAGTGATTAAGACCTTTGTGCATTCTTAAATTTAATAAAATTCACCTAATTGAATCCAAAAGGGAACCGGAAAATTCTTTTTTCAATTGTTCGAATAGGGAAAATAGTGGTACAAATTTTTTTGTTAAGACGAACACAGCACTAAGTTTTTAAATTTCAATAAATTAATGGATTCCCAAATAAAATCATATAGAGGTAATGAAAGAAAAAATTAAGGATAACCTTATAGTTTTGCTTGCAAATAGAGATCTCAGCCAAAGTTTTAAAACAATGGCATTGCGTATTTTAGGTGTAGCAACTCTTTTTGGTTTTACTCTTTTTCTAACCAATACGTACGATCCTAAAACAATAGGTCAATATGATTTCATTAGAACTTTTTTGCTTGTAACGGGAAGTATATGCATTTTAGGCACCGATCAATCGATACTTTACTTTTCAGGAATGTTGCAAAACAGTAACCAATTAAATGATTTAAAAAAGGTCTATTTTAAAATGATATTTTTTATATTAGGGATGTCGGTGTTAGCGTTGCTGTTATTTTATAGTATTGGGCGGGAATACATTAGTTTTTATTGGAACGATTCTACTATTTATTTTGTTATTTTGAAGGCAACTTATATGTTGTTTTTTTACTGTGTAACCCTATTCAATACAGAGGTTCTTAGAGCTTTAAAGCAGATATATATTGCTGAATTATATAGAAATACCTTTAAATATGTATCTGTTATTATAGGTGCAGTAGTATTGTTTTATATTCAAGAAGAAACGTATTTAGTCGATACTTTTTTGATTGGTTTTTTAGCTTTATCAGTACTCTCTACTTTTAAAATTTTATCGATTTTTAAAAGTAATACTATTGTTCAAAAATCAGAATTGAGGGAAGAGTTTACGTATCGATTCATTTTTTTAAAGTCTTATCCAATGGCAATCAGCACTGTGGCGATTTTTTTGCTAATGAGCTTTGACGTTATGTTTTTAAAAAAATTTAAAGGCAATGAAACAGTGGCATTTTATGCTTTAGCAGTAAAATTAATGACATTATTATTGGTCGTTATGAATTCAGTAAACATAACTATCTCTCCTAAAATAGCAGAATTATTTTTTGCCAAGAAAACAATTGAGCTAAAAAAAACTATGCAGAATAGTGCCAGAATGATTGCTGCAATTTCTCTTCCAGTGGTCCTGTGTTTTTGTTTACTTTCTAGACCGCTTTTAAGTCTTTTTGGTCCTAAATATATAATTGCTAGAGAGCCATTATTGATTTTAATGATTGGTCAAGGAATTTGTTCTTTTTTTGGAGGAGTTCAAGTGTACATGAATATGACTGGAAGACAAAATATTTTTCAGGTCATACTTATTCTGGCTGTGGTCTTAAATTTTACGTTAAACTATATGTGGGTGCCAATATACGGTATGAATGGAGCAGCATTTTCCTATGTATTAAGTATGTTTTTTTGGAATTTTATAACCTCAATTATAATATTTAAAAAAGACAAAATAGCCGTTTTTTTAACATAAAGAGTAGTAAATGTCCTTAATTATTAAAAAGAGTACGTTTTGGTTTTTGATACTGTTTACTGTTTTTTTAGTACTAGCAACATTGACTGTTTTTATATTACCGGAACGTTATTTTAACGATACTGTAATTATTGTACAAGACAAGCATCGTGAGATCGGCTGGATCGGAAGCTATCCTTTTGCCATAATGTTCTACAAAATTACGGGATTAAAACACTTGCCTTTTTTTGTAATTGCATTAATACAATTTCCACTGGCCAGCTACATTTTGTACCGTATAGGAATTCCTTCTAATTTTCATATTGTTACCGCAAAAAACACAATTTTTTATATTGCTTTCTTTCTTTTGGCAATTTACTTGTCTATGCCTACAAAAGAGTTTATCACTTTTTTGATGTTTTCTTGTATCCCTTTTATTTTTCTATCTAAGGAAACGAATGTAAAAAAGATAATTTTCGCTTTGCTGCTTACCGTTTCATTTTCTTTTTTTCGAGTGTATTATGCACTGATTCCTATCTTTGCAGTTGGGATGTATTTAATATCTTTTATTCGCATCAAAAAGAAAGCTTTTGCAACTGTTTTAACGGGGATTTTGATCGCTATTTTTCTTTCTTTTAGCCATGGAATTGTTAAAGGGGAGTTTTTATCAAAACTAACCCGTCAAGATTATGCTGAAAACAAAGCAAATACTGTAAATACGATTATTATGTCTCCAGTCTCGCAAGAAACTTGGTATGGGGAAGCATTTGGTATTATTTACGGCTATTTTGCAGTAAATGTGCCGATTCTTCAAATCATAAAACACTTGCTTTCGCCACAAGTTTTGGCATTTGTAGTTTGGGAATTGACCTTATTTTATATTTTATTCGTGAAGCTGTCCAGATGTCTCAAAGATAAAAAAGAGCATTTTTTAGAATTATGGATATTACTTATTTTATTTTCCTATTTTGTAGTTCAAGGAATATTTGAGCCCGATTTAGGGACTTCTATTCGCCATAAAATAGGGTTTTTACCAATCATATATTTTGCACTATATTATGAAAATTTCAAAAGAAAAGCATAGTTTTTTTATCAATTCCTTTCTTTTTTTGATTGCCACAACTGTTATTTTCAGAAAGCCCTGTACGATGATTATAATTGGGTTTTCACTTTATAGTTTGTTGTTTTTAAAAAAATTGGAGTTTCCTAAAAAAGCAGTTGTAACGCTACTTATAATCGCTATTCCTTTTTTATTAGAAATTCTTTTTTTTTGGAATAATGACGATTTTACTCTAGGAATTAAGTCTGTTGAGAAATCGTTGTCATTGCTGTTGTTCCCTATTTTTATAATTGGAAACTACAAATATGTACAGTTTTATAGTTTACTTAAAGCTTACGCTATTGCCACCACACTATTACTGTTGTTTTTTCTGATCCGGTATTACTTTGTGTACAATCAGTTTTTTTGGAGTTATTATTACGGAATGAATCTTTGGCAAATGGGATATCATTTTTCTCGGACTATAGGCATGCATGCTCCAGCTCTAAATATGCATGTTGCTTTTGTTTCTATTAGCAATTTATATTTTTTGATCAACACTATTAAAACAGCCAAAAGTCATTTTTACAAATTTTTATTCCTGATTTTATTTCTCTTATCTTTTAGTTTTTTACTTATTATCAATACAAGAGTTGCCTTGTTGGTTAGTCTACTTTCGTATGTTTTAGTTCTGTTTTTTGAGTTTAATAAAGTCCAAGATTTTTCAAAAAACATTAAAAATATTGTAGTTGTTATTTTGGCAACAATGGTACTATTATTTGTTTTTGTTAGAAACAATGAATTTATGGAAGAAAAATACAATAGATTGATTTTTGACAAACTGGAAATGGTTGGAAAATTAGACCAAATAGACCGTCCAGAAGTCGAAATTTTTGGAGCATTAGTGACGAGATTGACTATTTGGGAAACAACATTAAATTTAGCAAAAAATCATTTATTTTTCGGGTTCGGTTCTTCTGACAGTAAAAGGGAATTATTTGAATATTACAAGGAGACCAACCAAGTTTTTTTGGCAAAATACCAGCTTCCTGTTCACAATCAATATCTAGATTTTTTGCTCAAGTATGGTGTTTTAGGAGCAGTAGGAGCAATTGTATACGTAGGTTTTATAGGTTTTATTGGACTTAAATTGAAAAATAGTTTGGTGATTTCTTTTTTTATCTTATTTTTTATTTCAAATCTTACTGATGATTTTTTAATACGATTTGATGGGATAGTTTTTAGTGGGTTTTGGATATCAGTATTTACGGCATTCTATTTTAAAAACAAATTGTAAAAAAATAGCCCAAATTATTGGGCTATAGTTCGTGTATCTTTTTTAAATTGTAAACCCGGTAATAACTCACCTACTTCTGGAAATTGTTGTAAAATTTCGACCGCTACATTTTCATCTACATAATCAGGACCAACAGGTAGTTTTTTTAAGTAATTATCAGTTGCTTCAATAGAATTCGTTCTCCATCTGCAACCTTCTTTGATTAAATACCATTGTCCTGTTGTTGATTTCACAATTTTTCCTTCATAACGATCTACATCTGAAACTTCAACGGTTACTGCTTTTGAACCTTCTGCTGCGGTTATTTCTTTTTCATCTTCTTTAGCGACTTTCTTTTCGCCACAAGATATCGATGCGAGAATTAATAGTGTGGCGGTTAATAATGATGATTTTTTCATATTGATAGAATGTAAGTATTAAGTTCAAGAAGCAAATATCGTTTTTTTTCAATAAAAAGAGTTTAATTTTAAAACGAAAAGGGCACATCAACTAGAAATGGAGTCTTATATACATATATTTGCCACGTTAGTTCCCATGTAAATTAGATTAATGAAAACAATTAAAATTGCTCATATAGCGCACTCAGTAGGAGGGGTAGACGTCTGCTTGAGATTGATTTTAGGCAATATTAATGCTGATAAATTTTCAAATATTGTTATTCATGGTTTTAGTGACACTAACAAACCTTTTTTAGATCATGATAAAAACACAATACGGTCTTATGGAATTTCTATTTTTCGTGAGATCTCACTTATTCAAGATTTTAAAGCCGCTCTTTCAACTTATAGAATTTTAAAAACCGAAAAACCCGACTTGATTCATTCTCATAGTGCAAAGGGAGGAATTATAGGGCGAATAGTAGGAATGTTACTCGGTATAAAAGTAATCTATACCCCTCATGCTTTTTCGTATTTAAGTGCCAAAAATAGGTTTAAAAAAAATCTTTTTTTGAGTTTCGAAAAGGTTCTTGTCGGCAATACTCACCTTCTTTTGGCCACATCTTCTTCTGAAAAAAAGCGCGCTGTGGAAGAAGTGGGTTACAAACCAAAAGATGTGACCGTATTTAACAACTGCATTCAACCCATATTAAAACTACAGCCTTTATCTATTGCTACAACTTGGCCCAAAGATTATATTTGTACCGTAGGACGTCCCTCGTTTCAAAAAAATATCGAGCAAATGTTACGAGTGATGCACGAGGTTAATAAAGTAGCAAAACTGCATTTAGTAGTAATGGGAGTGGGTCCTGTATCCGATCAATTAGAATCAGTCAAAAATTTGATTCAGGAATTAAACCTGTCTCATTGCGTTACACTTTTAAATTGGACCGAAAGAACCGATGTTTTTACAATAATTAGTCAATCAAAATTTTATATTTCTACTGCAAGATATGAAGGAATGCCTTATGCAATAATCGAAAGTCTAGCACTTTCAAAACCGTGTATTGTATCAAATTGTGACGGAAATGTAGATTTAATAGAGGATGGTTACAACGGATTTGTTATTCCGAGCAATGATATAAATACGTTTAGAGATAAAATTTTAGATTTGCTTAGTGATGAGCCACTGCTCAATAGATTGTCAGCGAATGCCAATAAATCATTTGCAGAAAATTATAATATCCAAAAAAACATAGCCCAGTTAGAAGCGACTTACTTAAAGTTCTCTAAAAATTTTTAAATTTGTTTAAACTGAAAAACTCCGAATGCTACAAGATATGATTCAAAAAATGATTCAAAAAGAGAAATTCAACCCCAGAATTTTAGGCTTTTTTATCAATTATAATTTTTTAATTCGGAAATCGATTTATGCTTCAATTAAGAACAATGCCAATCAGTTAAGCGGTTCCTTGTTAGATTTTGGTTGTGGTACAAAACCCTACCAGTCTTTGTTTTATAATGTAAAAGAATATATTGGAATTGATTTTAAAATAGAAGGAAGAAAAGACAATTACAGCCAAGTAGATCAGTTTTATGATGGTAAAACAATTCCTTTTGCAAATGCTAAGTTCGATTCAATATTATGTACGGAAGTTTTAGAACATGTTTTTAATATTGATGTTGTTTTACAAGAATTCAATAGAATACTAAAGTTGAATGGAAAAGTATTAATCACAACACCATTTATGTGGGAAGAACATGAAATGCCATATGATTTTGCCCGTTATACCACGCCGGCCTTGCTTTTTTTATATCAAAAAAATGGTTTTAAAATCAGTAATAATTTTAAAACAGGAAACTACATCGAGGTTATATTTCAGTTTTCTTTAAATTATGTAAAGAATATATTGCCGGCTAATAAATACATTAGACAACTATTTTTAGTTCCTTTTATAATCCTTTTTAATTTTTTTGGACTTGTTTTCAGCTATTTACTTCCGGTTGATACAACGGCATATTTCAACAATGTTTTCCTACTAGAGAAAATTGAGGACCTAGAATAAGCTTTAATTCCTTTTTTGGAACCAAAAAACGCTTAAAAAGTTCCAGAGTAATTTTATAAATAAAGATTAAAAAAGACAACTTTTGAACGGAAAGAATGTCTTTTTTTAATGAAAATATTAACGGTTTATTATACCTTGCATTCGTAAAATTGACTCATGAAAAGAATACTTATTACTGGAGCTGCTGGATTTTTAGGATCACATCTATGCGACCGTTTTATTAAAGAAGGATATTTTGTTATAGGAATGGACAATCTCATTACTGGAGATTTAAAAAATATTGAACATTTGTTCAAGCTGGAAAATTTTGAATTTTACCATCACGATATTACAAAATTTGTGCATGTTCCAGGAAAGTTAGATTATATTTTGCATTTTGCCTCACCCGCAAGTCCTATAGATTATTTAAAAATTCCAATTCAAACTTTAAAAGTAGGTTCTCTAGGGACACATAATCTTTTAGGACTGGCACGAGTTAAAAAGGCGAGAATCCTTATTGCATCAACTTCTGAAGTGTATGGCGATCCATTGGTTCATCCTCAAACCGAAGAATATTATGGAAATGTAAACACCATTGGTCCAAGAGGTGTTTATGATGAGGCCAAACGCTTTCAGGAATCGATAACCATGGCGTATCATACTTTTCATGGCGTACAAACTAGAATTGTTCGAATTTTCAATACCTATGGTCCTAGAATGCGCCTTAATGACGGCCGTGTTATTCCTGCTTTTATCGGTCAAGCTATTCGTGGTGAAGATTTAACTATTTTTGGTAATGGCATGCAAACGCGCTCTTTTTGTTACGTAGACGATCAAGTAGAAGGTATTTTTAGATTGTTGCATTCAGATTATGTGTATCCAGTAAACATTGGAAATCCTGATGAAATTACGATCAAAGATTTTGCAGAGGAAATTATTAAACTGACAGGAACCAATCAAAAAGTAGTCTATCATTCATTGCCAATTAACGATCCTTTACAGCGTCAGCCAGATATTACAAAAGCCAAAGAATTACTAGGATGGGAGGCTAAAATTGGTCGTGCCGAAGGAATGAAAATCACCTATGATTATTTTAAATCATTATCTAAAGAGGAACTTTCTAAGGAAGAACACAAAGATTTTTCAAGTTATATTAAATAGAATAACACATAGAATTTAATGATTGTCCTAGCTTGAGCTATTTTTTAGATTAAAAAGAACAATGCAAATTATTGATTTCTGCTCAGGATAGAATTAAGATCAATAAGTACTTTTCAATAATTATGACCGCATTACAAATAGGTAGATATTCAAAATTTATAAGACCCATCAGTATTTCGATAGATATGATGGTGCTTTTAGTGCTTGGTTATTTGTTTTTCAAAGACCAAAACTTGAAAACCGAACATTTTTTGTTGTGCCAAGTCATTAGTTGGGGAATAATCGCTTTTTTTATCCGATTCTATGGGGTGTATCGCTTTACCACGCCACTTGAAATTGTATCAAAAATTGTCCTACAAAGTGTACTCTTTTTACTAGTAACCATTGCTTTTTTTCCATTTTCAAAAGAAGCTGTTTTCAGCGGAACAGTGATTGCAATATTTATTTTGTCTGTGATATTGCTGGTTACGATTTCAAAATTTTTATTGTTTTATTATCTAAAAAAATATCGCATACTAACAGGAAGCAACTACCGTAACGCGATTATTATTGGATATACGCCAGAAGCAATCGAATTAAAAAATCTTTTTGAAACTAGAAATGACTATGGCTATCGTTTTTTAGGTTATTTCTCGGATAAAAAATCCAATTCGAACATTACTGGAAAATTGGCCGATTTAAAATCATTTGTAGTTGAACATGCAGTTGATGAAATTTATTGTTCCTTAAACGAAATTTCAAATGAAAACCTAAAAGATTTAATAGATTTTGCAGATGAAAATAACAAAACAATAAAATTCATTCCGGATACAAAAGAGATTTTTTCAAAGAATTTAAAAATTGATTATTATGAATTTTTCCCCGTATTGTCTTTGAAAAAAACATTACTTCACGATCCTGTCACCATGGTTTTTAAAAGAGTTTTCGATATTGTTTTTTCAATTATTATAATTGTTTTGCTCTTATCATGGCTCATTCCAATATTAGCAATATTAATAAAATTAGAATCTAGAGGACCTGTTTTTTTTAAACAAGGAAGACCAGGAATTGATGAAAACGAGTTTTTCTGCTATAAACTTCGTTCTATGAAAATCAATCAAACTACAGAGAAGGAAGCGTCTAAAAATGACCCAAGAGTCACTAAAATAGGAAAGTTTATTAGGAAAACGAGTTTAGACGAAATGCCTCAATTTTTAAATGTTTTACTCGGTGACATGTCCGTTGTAGGACCACGACCGCACCTTTGGGCTCAAAACAAAGCGTATGGGAACAAAGTCAAAAAATATATGGTGCGCCATTATGTGAAACCGGGAATTACAGGATTGGCACAGGTTCGCGGCTTTCGCGGCGAAATTGAGACCGAAGCAGATATGATCAACCGAATCAAATTTGATGTTTTTTACATTGAAAATTGGTCTTTAATACTAGACTTAAAGATAATTTTTCAAACAGTGATCAATATTTTTAAGGGTGAAGAAAAAGCATATTAAATGGAAACACCATTAGTATCAATAATAACTCCAGCGTATAACTCTGAAAAATTCATTACAGAAACCATTCGGTCTGTTCAAAATCAAACCTATAAAAACTGGGAAATGATTATTGTAGATGATGGGTCGATTGATAAAACGTTTTCAATTGCCAGTGAAATGGCTAAAACGGATAGTAGAATTCAGGTTTTTGTACTCGAAAAAAATTCAGGAACTGGTTTAGCCAGAAACGTAGCATTAAGTAAATGTTTGGGGCGCTATATAGCTTTTCTAGACGCTGATGATTTATGGGAACCTCAAAAACTACAAAAACAAATTAATTTTCTTGATACTAATAAACTACCATTTACCTTTTCATTTTATGATTGCATTGATGAGAATGGAAAATCATTTGACAGAAGAGTAGAAGCACCAAGGAACCTAACGTATAGGCAATTATTTTTTTGCAATTATGTAGGCAATTTAACGGGTATTTATGACGTTCAGTATTTTGGAAAAATCAGTATTTCTTCTAGTAGAAAACGCCAAGATTGGTTGCTTTGGCTTACAATTTTAAAAAAAATAAAAACAGCACAACCAGTTCCCGAAAGTTTGGCTTTGTACCGAATTAGAGAAGATTCGATATCAGCTTCTAAAACAAATTTATTGCAACATAACTTTGCCGTTTACAGAGCGTTTCATGGACATAATTGGATTTTCTCATTATTATGTATGGCAGTTTTTTTATTCACGCAAATACTTATAAAACCGTGGTACGTCAAAAAATCAAATTAAAGAAGT
Source organism: Flavobacterium sp. (assembly GCA_043736705.1). Taxonomy (GTDB): domain Bacteria; phylum Bacteroidota; class Bacteroidia; order Flavobacteriales; family Flavobacteriaceae; genus Flavobacterium. Next base: position 20,850 of record JAYTBZ010000084.1, read on the forward strand.
AAACTGTTTTAATTTTCCACGATCACTGCGTTCCAATATTTTTTTTCTAATGAAATTAAATTGTAAACGGGGTTCCAAATACAGTTCTATCGCTCTTTCAATTTTTTGAATTTGTGCCAAATTTAATTCGGTTTCGCTCACATATTTAATTTCAAAAGTATCTATTTTGGTTTGTTTTATCACAAATTCTTTCACGTTTCCATCGTCTTCAATAATGCTTTTTGTAACATAATAAAACGTTAATCCAGGTGCTTTTTTTCCGCTTGGTAAAATGGCAATATCATTGGTTCGCCCTATTAATTTTTTCAGAATCGGTTTTTGTAAGGTGCTTTTTTCATCTAGGATTCCAATATCGCCAATGTCATATCGTATAAATGGATGCGCTTTGTTATATAAGGAAGTAATGACAATGCGGCCTGAAGTCCCATTTAAGACCGGTTTATTAAAATCATCTAAAATTTCCACAAATAAGGTTTCAGAGTTTACTTGCCATTCTCCTTTCTTATTCTGAAAAGCGATTAAGTCTAGTTCCGAAGCTCCGTATTCATTTACAATAGGAACGCCAAACTGCTTTTCTAAAAGGATTTTATCGTCTTCAAAAAGCATTTCAGATGTAACCATACAAACCTTTAAAGTAGGGCAAATAGTTGTTAAAACAATATTTCTTTTTTGTAAAAATTTAGCAAATAAAACAATTGAACTGGTATAACCATTAATGTAATCAAACTTTTTATACTGAAATTTTTTCAGCATCTTTTCTAAAATAGCATCTGACAAATCGAAAATCGAAAATCGAAACCGATGGCTTAAAAAATCCTTGAAGCGTTCTTTTTTGTTTCCGATAAAATCCACCGGAATACCGTAAAAACGTGCTTGATAAGAGGCGTTAAAATCAATTCCATACCAACCAAATCTATACTTATTGGAAGCCCAGGTTAGCGCATGACAGTATTTGTCTTTGGCAAAAATGAAAGGAGTACCACTGGAACCGGATGTTTTATTGATATAAGAATTTGATGCTCTATAGCCTTTAGTTAATCGCTCTAACAAAGGTTTTTGTAAATTACTTTTTGTCAAAACCGGTAAATCTTCCCAATTTAATTTTACGCTAGTACCAACTAATTCTTTGTAAAAAGGATTATTTTGCAAATGAAAATCAACAATTTCTTTTTTTTTATGATTTACAAATGCAGTGTGCTCAATTTCGGTAAAGGCTACTATTTTCCGCAATTCAGCTTTAGCTTCCTGAATTGGGAATCCGTTTAGATGAAGCGATACGTCAAAAAGTAGAAACATTGTAAAAGCATATTTCACCAAAAATAATATTTACTCTCCACTAATAATGGTGAACTGGCAATTTTTTGACATTTAATTATTTTATGAGTCCAAAAGCAATTATTTTTGCACCATCCTCCACAAGGCGGCTACACAACTAAACACAACTACACATGACTATTTTACTATTGGGTTCTGGAGGGAGAGAACACGCTTTTGCTTGGAAAATGATTCAGAGTCCACTTTG
>JAYTBZ010000085.1:0-4469 GCA_043736705.1 Flavobacterium sp.
AAATCAGGGGGTACAGTTCTTGTATTTCCTAAAATGTCTAATGGAATTAAATACATCGAATTCCCTTTTGCAAAAGCGGCAGAAGTTTCATCGATATTGAACTTATTCTGAGATTGATTAAAATATTTGGGATCTTTATTCAGAATGATTGCGTTGTAATGTGCTGTATCGGTACTAAATTGATACAGCGGATTTGTACTAAATTGGTTCGAAATATTGTCAAATTTAATCAAACAATTGTTGAATTGATATTCAAAAGCGGCTCCTGTTTTTTTATTTAAACTCATTTCATTGGCGTAGGAACCATAAATGATGCAGTTATTGAAGGTTGCAGCACTCAAATCTTTCACTTCAGGAGTAGCTCCAGTGATAAAGTTGCTTACTGCAACTGCTACTTGTTGCGAACTATTCCAATTATTATTGAAAGTACAGTGCGTAAATAAATAAGTACCTCCATAAGAGCACGCTAAGCTAGCCAAACCAGCTTTGTTGATGACTATATTTTCTCCATTAATTTTTGCGGTCTGTGCCAAGATACCGTAGATACTGCTATTGTAAATTTGGGTATTTTTTATAGCAACTGTAGTATTGTCATTGTTTTGTATTAGCAAGCCGATACTAGCATTTTTGATTGTAAGATGATTCAATTTATTATTAGTACTTCCATCAGTAAGCCAAATAGTTCCCCATTGTCCCGGTACATCTGAGAAATCAGGTTCTAAACGATCGCCTTCAAAAACAACTTCATTTTCCAACTTGCCTGTAGTTGAGGGTGCTCCATTCACTTGAATCGAAGCTTTATTGGCTACAATAAGACCAGAATTAGCATGAAAATGAACTCTTGTTCCTGCTTCAAAAGTAGCTGTTTTATTAGAAGGAATGGCGGCATATCCATAGATGACATAAGGTTTGTCGTTGTTAAACTGCAACTCATTTCCGTTTACAGGATCATTTTCATCCAAATAAAAACCTTCAATTTTTTGTTCTCCAATAGGTAGTGTTTCTTTTGTTCCATCAGCAAAGCGCTGTGGATAAAGGAAAACTGCATCTTGGATAAGAGTTACTAATTCAATATTTTGTTGATTGGCACCACTATCAAACTGAATTTGATCTGTGTACAAAAAATCAGCTGGATTTGCATCAGCGATGTTAGCCGTAGTTTCAATAAAAACATACAAACTGTCTCTTGCTAACAGCGCTACATTTGTGAAAATTTTCCCTGCTGTTCCTTGCATGCCATCAATTGTCAAGCGGTATTTAGAACTCAATCCTTTACCTAATTTTATACTTGGTATCATGATGTCATTTTTACTTTTGTTGTATACTTTCAGTCGGTAGGTACTCGATCCTATATTTGAAAAAACGGTATCAAGGTAAATAGTATCTTTGGAAAACGCTAAATCGCCGGTGCTTGCTACTGTCTCAAAATCAGAACGGCAGGAACAAAGCGCAAGTACAATTCCAATAAAAAGTAAAAGTATTTTGTGAGGCATCGAATTGATTTTTTTTGTAAAAATAAGGAAAATCTATTTTCCAAATCAGAATAACAATTGGAATTCCTATTTTGTGAGTCATCTTTTATTTAATTTTACATTTTAAAGTAAATAATATGACATTCGATAAAGAAAAAATTCTTCAGTATTGCAATCAAGTTTCCAAGAACACCTTAATGCAAACGCTGAATATTGAATATACTGACGCAGGAGAAGATTTTTTAGTAGCCACGATGCCCGTGAATTCTGCAGTGCATCAGCCTATGGGATTGCTACATGGAGGAGCAACGGTAGCATTAGCAGAGAGCGTGGGTAGTGCCGCATCGATGCTTTTTGTAAATTCAGAAGTGAGTGAGGTACGCGGGATTGAGATTGCAGCCAATCATTTGAAAGCCAAACGCGATGGAATCGTTACGGCAACAGCTAAAATAGTTCACAAAGGAAGAAGCATTCATTTGTGGGAAATTAGAATTATTGATGAGCGAAACAACTTGATTTCACTATGTAAGCTTACCAATATGATTTTGCCAAAAAGGAAAAGCGAAGATAAATAATGGAACTACTTGTAGCGAAAGCAAAAAACCACTTGGAGGAAGAACTACCTTTTGTGCTGTATTGTAAACCCAATGCTCCTGAGGTTGTTGGTTTTTTTCAGCGGGATGCATCGCTGTTTCATGTTGATGATTTTACAGAAAAAGGGTTTGTTATTTCGTCTTTTGATGGAAAAAGTGCGTTTTTGATTCCTGAAAATGAATCAGAAATTATGCGAGTTGCTTTTGAAAATAATCAGAATATAATTTTTTCTGAGAAGCAAACGGCCATCGACGAATTGGCTAAAAATGATTTTAAAGCTTTGGTAACTAAAGGAATTGAATCGATATGCAAGAGTGAATTCAAGAAAGTTGTGCTGTCACGAAAAGAAACTATTCTTGTACCTAATTTTGATTTAATAGCAACTTTCGAAAAATTATTGCAATTGTATCCTACTACTTTTGTTTATTGTTTTTATCATCCAAAAATTGGGATTTGGTTAGGTGCCACACCAGAACAATTATTGAAAGTTAGTGATAGTTTTTTTGAAACGATTTCGTTAGCAGGAACACAAAAAGACAGCGGCAGTACAGCAATTATTTGGCATAAAAAAGAACAGGAAGAACAGCAATTTGTAACGGATTATATTGTTAATGAGTTAAGTACTGTTACGTCAGATGTTTTGGTAAGCCAACCTTACAGCATCAAAGCGGGTGAGATTTGGCATATTAAAACGGAAATTTCAGGACGTTTGAATGTAGATGAAAGTTTAAAAAAAATCATTGAAATGCTTCATCCTACACCAGCGGTTTGCGGGTTACCTAAAAACAATGCTAAAGCTTTTATCATTCAAAATGAGGAATATGACCGAAGTTTTTACACCGGTTATTTAGGAGAAATGAATAGTAGCATGACTCCCAATGTTGTAAACTCTGATTTGTTCGTAAATTTACGTTGTATGCAAATTGGGGATACTTTATTAAATACTCTAAAGACTACTGATCTAGTCACTCAAGTACATTTATACATGGGTTGCGGAATCACCAAGGATAGTATTCCTGAAAAAGAGTGGGAGGAAAGCGTCAATAAATCTATGACGATGAAAAAGGTATTGTAAATAATAAAGAGACTATTTTTTAAATTGCTAAAATATAATAAAAAGGAATAATGAAATTAGACATACTAGCCTTTGGTGCGCATCCAGATGATGTAGAATTAGGTTGTGCAGGAACTATTTTAAAAGAAATCTCTTTGGGTAAAACCGTAGGAATAATCGATTTGACACGTGGGGAATTAGGTACACGCGGATCGGCAGAAATTAGAGATCAGGAAGCAACTAACGCTGCTGCTATTTTAGGTGTTTCTGCGCGAGAAAATCTAGAAATGAAAGACGGTTTTTTTGTTAATGACGAAAAACACCAATTGAAAATCATAAAAATGATTCGCAAGTATCGTCCTGAAATTGTTTTGTGTAACGCAGTGGATGACCGCCATATTGATCATGCAAAAGGGAGTAAATTAGTATCAGACGCTTGCTTTTTGTCAGGTTTAGTAAAGGTTGAGACAGAGCTAGACGGAGATGCGCAACAAGCTTGGCGTCCGAAAGTAGTATATCATTATATTCAGTGGAAAAATATAGTTCCAGATTTTGTAGTGGATATTACAGGTTTTACAGATAAAAAAATTGAAACTATTTTGGCCTATAGTTCTCAATTTTATGATGCCAATTCTAAGGAGCCCGAGTCTCCAATAACTAGTAAAAACTTCCTAGAAAGCTTAAACTACCGTTCCAGAGATTTAGGACGGCTCACGGGTGTAGATTATGCAGAAGGTTTCACTGTAGAAAGATATTTGGCAGTCAATAGCTTAGGCGATTTGATATAAATTTCCCGTCATTTTTCGGAAAAAATATTTGCAAAAGTAAACTTATGTCGTATATTTGCCACCGCTAAGCAAATGGTGGTTGTAGCTCAGTTGGTTAGAGCATCGGTTTGTGGTACCGAGGGTCGCGGGTTCGAGCCCCGTCTTCCACCCAGAAAGCAAAAGCCTCTCAGTAATGAGAGGCTTTTTTTGTGGAACAAAATAATCTATATTAGTTCCTTTTATAATTGATTTATTCTAAGCAGGATAAATACTAATTACACAATAAATAGGTTGGCAATATTTACAGCTTGCAAAGTTGTCAAAGGCTCATCATAAGCTTCAGATCCCGCTGCTGCGCCAAAAAGCGTTGCGGTATTATAACCCGCTTGCATGGTAACTTCTTCACCATCATAAACCGCTTGAGTTGCTGCAGGCATTCCCGCACCTCTTTCGTTTCCAGTAATCCATCCTTTTAGTCCTCGCAATCTTCTTACTTCTGAGGCATGTCGTGCTTCTACAGAATGAATTTGCAATGCCGCAGTTAATAAATCTGGAGTAGAAATTAAATTAGTTGCTTGTCCT
>JAYTBZ010000086.1:0-10014 GCA_043736705.1 Flavobacterium sp.
TCTTTTAGGATATTCTGTGGCTGAAATCATCAAAGCTTCGGGGAAAAAAGTATATAAAACGCAAATCATTAACGATAGAGGAATTCATATTTGCAAATCGATGTTGGCTTGGCAAAAATTCGGAAACGGACAAACGCCAGAATCTTCAGGTTTAAAAGGAGATAAATTAGTTGGGAATTATTATGTAGTTTTTGATAAAGCGTATAAAGAAGAAATAGCGCAATTAATGAGTGCTGGTAAAACCGAAGAAGAAGCTAAAAAACAAGCTCCGATTATTCTGGAAGCCCAAGATATGCTACTAAAATGGGAATCTGGTGATGAATCGGTACTATCGCTTTGGAAAACCATGAATCAATGGGTGTATGATGGTTTTGCTACCACGTATACAAATTTAGGTGTCGATTTTGATGCATTCTATTATGAAAGTAATACGTATTTGCTCGGAAAAGATGTGGTGCAAATAGGTTTGGATAAAGGCGTTTTCGAGAAAGATCCAGACGGTTCGGTATGGATTGATTTGACTGATGAAGGTTTGGATCGTAAAATTGTATTGCGCTCCGATGGTACTGCGGTCTATATGACACAGGATATTGGAACAGCCATACAACGTGTAAAGGATTATCCGGATGTGGGCGGAATGGTGTATACGGTTGGGAATGAACAAGATTACCATTTTAAAGTCTTGTTTTTAATCTTGAAAAAATTAGGTTTTGATTGGTCTAAAAACTTATTTCACTTATCCTACGGTATGGTAGATTTGCCATCTGGTAAAATGAAAAGTCGTGAGGGAACAGTTGTTGATGCCGATGATTTGATGCAAGAAATGACAGATACTGCACAAAAAATTTCCGAAGATTTAGGAAAATTAGACTCCTATTCTCCAGAGGAAAAATCAAAATTATACCGTACAATTGGTCTAGGAGCTTTAAAATATTACATTCTGAAAGTAGATCCTAAAAAACGAATCCTATTTAATCCTGAAGAGTCAGTTGATTTTGCTGGAAATACGGGGCCGTTTATACAATATACGTACGCCAGAATTCAATCTATTATCCGTAAGGCGAATTTTGATTATTCAAATGCAGCACGAGTACTAACGCTTCATGAAAAGGAAAAAGAATTGGTCAAACAATTGGAATTGTTTCCAGAGGTAATTCAGAATGCAGCGCAACATTACAGCCCTGCGTTATTGGCTAATTTTACCTATGATTTAGTTCGAGAATACAATTCTTTCTACCAAGCGGTTCCAATTTTAGGTGAAGAGGATTTAGAAAAGAAGATTTTCAGAGTGCAATTGTCTAAAAAAGTTGCAGATACGATTGCAGCATCATTTAAGTTACTTGGAATTGATGTACCAGAAAGAATGTAAAAAGAGATATAAAACGACTTCAAAATGAGGTCGTTTTTTGTTAAAATAAACCCGAAAATGCACTTTCAATATTCGAATTATCTAATTGCCTAATTTCTTAATTAGTTTATCTTTGCATTTCAAAATAAATCAATACTATGTTCGATAATTTAAGCGATAAACTAGATAAAGCCTTTCACATACTTAAAGGTCACGGAAAAATTACTGAAGTAAATGTAGCCGAAACCTTGAAAGAAGTTCGTCGTGCTTTGCTTGACGCAGATGTCAATTTTAAAATCGCCAAAGATTTTACGACTAAAGTTAAAGAAAAAGCTATTGGTCAGGATGTGTTGACTACGCTTCAACCAGGACAATTATTGGTGAAGTTAGTAAAAGACGAATTGACAGAATTAATGGGTGGTGATGTTGCCGGAATTAATCTTTCTGGAAATCCATCGGTTATCTTAATGTCTGGTTTGCAAGGTTCGGGAAAAACTACTTTCTCTGGAAAATTGGCAAATTATCTTTTGACAAAAAAGAACAAAAAACCATTATTAGTAGCGTGTGATATATATCGTCCTGCGGCGATTCAGCAATTATATGTTGTTGGAGATTCGATCGGTGTGGAGGTGTATTCAGAACCAGAAAATAAAAATCCAGTTGAAATTGCTCAAAACGCAATCAAACATGCCAAGGCCAATGGATTTAATGTTGTTATCGTGGATACTGCAGGTCGTTTGGCCGTAGATGAGGAGATGATGAACGAGATTGAACGCGTTCACAAAGCGATTCAGCCAAATGAAACCTTGTTTGTTGTAGATGCAATGACAGGTCAAGATGCGGTAAATACAGCAAAAGCTTTTAATGACAGGTTGAATTTTGATGGGGTAATCTTAACAAAATTAGATGGTGATACTCGTGGTGGAGCGGCACTTTCGATAAAAACGATTGTAAACAAACCAATCAAGTTTGTGGGTACAGGCGAAAAAATGGATGCTATTGATGTATTCTATCCTATTCGTATGGCCGAAAGAATCCTAGGAATGGGTGACGTTGTGTCGTTGGTAGAAAGAGCACAAGAGCAATTTGACGAAGAAGAAGCGAGAAAAATCCAAAAGAAAATTGCTAAAAATGAATTTGGTTTTGATGATTTTCTTTCTCAAATTCAGCAAGTAAAGAAAATGGGTAACATGAAAGACTTGGTAGGAATGATACCAGGTGCTTCAAAGGCTATGAAAGATGTAGAGATTGAAGATGATGCTTTTAAACATATTGAAGCTATTATCCATTCCATGACACCCATTGAAAGAAGCAAGCCCACCTTGATTGATGTGAAAAGAAAGGCAAGAATTGCAAAAGGTTCTGGGACCAAAATTGAGCAAGTAAATCAGTTGATGAAACAGTTTGACCAAATGAGCAAGATGATGAAAATGATGCAAGGACCAGGAGGAAAAAACCTCATGAAAATGATGGGCGGAATGAAAGGCGGAATGCCAAACGGAATGCCAGGAATGAAATAAATAAGAGTCAAAAACAGAAAGTCTTAAAGTCATAATGATTTTAAGACTTTCTGCTTTAATATATTAAACAAACAACAATGCAACTACTAGACGGAAAAAAAACAGCAGAAGATATCAAGAGCGAAATTGCTGTTGAGGTCCAAAAAATGAAAGACAAAGGAGAGAAAGTCCCGCATTTAGCAGCACTTATAGTAGGGAATGATGGCGCCAGTTTAACCTATGTAGGAAGTAAAGTAAAAGCCTGCGAAAGAGTGGGTTTTGAATCTACTTTAGTCAAAATGCCAAGCACCACTACTGAAATCGAATTGCTTAAAAAGATAAAGGAACTGAATGAGAATGATGAAATCGATGGTTTTATTGTACAGTTGCCACTTCCAGAACAAATTGATGAGCAAAAAGTATTGATGGCAGTTGATCCTAGTAAAGATGTCGACGGATTTCACCCAGAGAACTTCGGAAAAATGGCATTAGATATGACTACCTTTATTCCTGCAACACCCTTTGGAATTTTAGAATTACTAGAGCGTTACGGCGTGGAAACTAAAGGGAAGCATACCGTAGTCATTGGACGTAGTCATATTGTGGGTCGACCAATGAGTATTTTAATGGGTAGAAAAGGCTTTCCTGGAAATTCGACCGTTACGCTTACGCACAGTTACACTAAAAACATAGAGGAAATTACCGTTCAGGCTGATATCATTATTACCGCACTGGGTGTTCCTAATTATTTGAAAGCAGATATGGTTAAAGACGGTGCAGTAGTTATCGATGTCGGTATTACGCGCGTTCCGGATGAAACGAATGCAAAAGGGTATGTGATTACGGGTGATGTCGATTTTGATCAAGTTAGTAAAAAGGCTTCTTATATTACGCCAGTTCCAGGTGGAGTAGGGCCTATGACGATTGCGATGTTATTGAAAAACACGCTTTTGGCAAGAGAGATGAAAAGGAATAAATAAAATAAATAGTTTAAAAAAGAAGGCCTTAAATTTTATTTGAGGCTTTTTTGTCTTAAGAAGAACTTAAATAAAAGAATTAATGCTTTGTATCTTATTTTAAAGAATACTTTTGCAACACTTAAAGAAAATTGATAATGGACGATTATTATTCGGAAATGTTAACCTAATCTAGCACTTGAACTATTTTCAAGAGGCTATACCTAAACCTGTAGAATTTTGAAATGAGAGCATTTTACAAAAACAACAACGGATTAATTGCTACCCCAGTATGGACTCCAAACTGCTGGATCAATATAGAATGTCCTACCGAAGCAGAGAAAAAATATTTACTAGAAGAATTACAAATTCCAGAAGCATTTTATAATGACATCGAAGATATTGACGAAAGACCACGGATAGAAATTGAAAATGGTTGGACCTTGATTATTATGCGAATTCCGGTGAAAAGCAACGACGTAAAATTGCCCTTTCATACCATTCCTGTTGGGGTTGTGTTTAAAGGTGAAGTTTGCATTACCATTAGTTTTCATCAAACAGAAATGCTTACAGATTTTGTGATTTATACCAATCGTAAAAACATAAACATCAAAGATAATTTTGATTTAGTATTAAAACTACTTTTATCATCGAGTGTCTGGTTTTTAAAATATCTCAAGCAAGTCAATCAAAAAATAAAATTAGCCGAGGATAATCTTGAAAAATCGATTAAGAACGAGGAACTACAAGCGTTGCTTCAAATCGAGAAATGCTTGGTTTTCTTCATGACTTCATTAAAAGGGAATGATATTTTATTGCACCGAATCAAGAATATAAAATCCCAAAAAGAGCATTTTGACTTGGATTTGCTGGAAGATGTAGAAATTGAATTGCGTCAAGCGCAGGAAACCACTAATATTTACAGTGATATCTTAACAGGAACAATGGATGCATATGCTTCTGTAATTTCAAATAATATGAATACGATTATGAAGCAAATGACTTCTATATCTATAATTTTAATGATTCCAACGTTGATTGCTAGTTTGTACGGAATGAATGTGCCTAATGATTTAGAGAACAACAGCTACGGGATTTGGATTGTAATTTCAGTATCAGTTTTGCTTTCTGCTTTTGGTGTGTTTTTATTCAAAAAAAAGAGGTGGTTTTGATTTTAGTTTGATTTGACTTGTTTTATTTTTGAAAATAAAATCGTTTTAATTTTGTAATCTAAAATTAATAAATAACTTTGCAATTCAAAGTACTTTAATTATGAGTCAAAACCTTCAAGAAGATTTATCGCATATTCGTTCTATGATGGAGCGTTCTTCCAGATTTATTTCATTAAGTGGTTTATCCGGAGTTTTTGCTGGGCTTTTTGCGTTAGCGGGATCTGTGTATGTAAATCAATTGTTTGCGCGTAAAGGTATCGCATATTTTGATGGTCTGCACAAGACATATAGTTATGAATTAGTAATCGAATTAACTTTTATTGCTTTAGTAATATTGCTATTAGCGTTGAGTTCGGGTGTGTTTTTTACCTTAAGAAAAAGTAAAAAATTTGATTTGCCAATTTGGACCAATACAACTAAAAAAATGTTACTGAATCTAGCCTTGCCATTAGTTGTTGGAGGTGTTTTTTGTATGGCACTTATTTATCATCATTTATTTGCTTTGCTGGCTCCTGTGACCTTATTATTTTATGGACTAGCATTGGTAAATGCGGGAAAATATACGTTTTCGGATATTAGATACTTAGGTGTATGTGAAATAGTTTTAGGATGTATTTCTCTTTTCTATCTTGGTTTTGGGCTTGTTTTTTGGGCAATTGGGTTTGGAATTTTGCATATCCTGTACGGATTAATTGTGTTCAAAAAATACCAATAGAAATGGGAATTATTGACAAACTAAATAAAGATTTTGAAAGTCGAGTCAGATTAGGCATTATGTCTGTTTTGATGGTAAACGATTGGATCGATTTTACTGAAATGAAAGTATTACTAAATATCACAGATGGTAATTTGGCTAGTCATTCTTCTGCATTAGAGAAATCGGAATATATTGAAGTTAAAAAAGAGTTTGTGGGTAAAAAACCAAAAACATCTTATCGAGTGACCAATAATGGTCGTTTAGCTTTTGTTACGCATTTAAACAATCTTGAAAAATTAATTAAATCTAAATAACCTTTTTTTTAACTTTTTACTTTGAAATACAAAGTACTTTAAAATTTTTATTATGAAAAAACTAAATTTAATTTTAGCTTGTAGCTTGATTTTCACGTTACTTTTTTACAACCAAGAACCAGGAGTTAATTTGGCACTCTTTGGTATATTATTGACTATGCTAATCGGTTATTTTTATCAAGAACTTTTAACCACTCGTTTGCATTTGCTATTAGTTATCACTTCAGTACTGTCGTGCTTTGCCTTTGCGTGGTATGGTGATTTTGCTTCATTTCTTGCCATGAGTTTGTCAATTATTTTTTTACAATTTAAAACTCAGGAGCCTAAACTTAAATTGTTACAAGCGCTACCTTTAGTATTTGTCAACGGCATTGCTTCATTAGGCCGTATATTTATGTTTAGTCAATACCTTCCTAAGCGAAAAATAAATAATAATTTGGTTAAAAAACTGCTTGCTTATTTTGCTATTCCAGTCTTATTTTTAGGGTTATTTCTACTAGTATATTCTTTCGGAAGCGACCATTTTTCATCTTTATTTACTGATTATTATATTAATATTGATCCATGGCAAGTTGTTTTATTGACTATTTTAGGGTTTTTTATTTCGTTTACTTTTTGGAATTATTGGATTCCTGAAATTTGTTATGAAAAGAATTTTTTGCTAGATAGTGATTTTAAAGAAGAAGCCAAAACGCTAAATCAAAATTCATTTTCTTTTTTAGATATTGATTTTGAACGAAAAAGTGGTGAAATTACCCTATTTCTGTTAAATATTCTTCTTTTAGTTTTTATTGCAACCTATAATTACGAACAGTTTTTTGAAGTAGTCAAAAAATCCAACTTAAGTGCTGATACACACGAAAGAGTAACTGCAGTAATTTTTTCAATATTAATGGCAGTTGGTGTCATCTTGTTTTATTTTAAAGGAGGATTTAATTTTGATGCAAAAGCAAAAAATCTGAAGCAGCTAGCTAAAATTTGGCTTTTTCTTAATGGAGTTTTAATATGCAGTACTGTTTTTAAAAATGCTGAATACGTAGCTAATTTTGGTCTAACATATAAAAGATTAGGAGTATTTGCTTTCTTGATTTTAGCCATCATCGGATTGGTAATTTCCTATATAAAGATCACAAATCAAAAAACAAATGCTTTTCTATACTGTCAGATGCTTTGGTATTTTTACGGAACAGTTTTGCTTTGCAGTTTTGTTAATTGGGGGAACTTGATCACGAATTATAACATTGCTGTAAATAAAGGAATTGAACCTGTATTTTTGAGCACATTAAATTTTAATCATGAAGTTAGAAGAGCATATTTTTTGCAAAATAAATTAGATGGCCAATATCCCGAAATTCTCAAAGACAATGAAATAAAGCAATATCAGAAAGCTCCTTTTTTATCGAAAGTTTTGTACTATGAAACTTTAGATAAATAGTTATTATTGAATTGAAAACCCAAGATTTAGGTCTTGGGTTTTCAATTCAATTTATATATATAATTAACTTAATAGTCTCCTTTTTTCTTAAAACGCGGATCGTCTCTTTTGATGAATTCAGTTCTTTTTCTAGAAACTTCAATTTTTTCAGGCTTTGGAAAACTGGCTTCCTCGGTTTTGCTTGATGGTTCAATGAGTTCATTTAGTTCTTTGATCTCGGCATCAGTCAAATCACGAAACCTTCCAACAGGAATATCAAGTGAAATATTAATAATTCGGATACGTTTTAAAGCAATAACGTCATAACCCAAATACTCACACATTCTGCGAATTTGACGGTTTAAACCTTGTGTTAAAATGATTTTGAATGTGGTTGAGCTTATTTTTTCTACCTTACATTTTCGGGTGACCGTGTCTAGAATAGGAACGCCATTACTCATTTTTTCAATAAAACGATCTGTAATCAATTTGTTGACCGTTACCGTATATTCTTTTTCGTGGTTGTTTCTAGCACGAAGAATTTTATTGACAATATCGCCGTCATTTGTCATAAAAATCAGCCCTTCTGATGCTTTGTCTAAACGACCAATGGGAAAAATGCGAGTTGGATAGTTAATATAATCTACAATATTGCCACGAACCTCTAAGTTGGTAGTACATTCAATTCCTACAGGTTTATTAAAAGCCAAATAAATAGATCGCTCTCTTTTTTCACGAATTAGTTTTCCGTCAATACGCACTTCGTCACTTGGAGAAACTTTGGTGCCTAATTCTGGAACAACTCCATTGATGGTAACACGACCTTCTTCTATGATTTTATCAGCTTCACGTCGAGAGCAATACCCCGTTTCTCCTATGAATTTATTGAGGCGTTTTAGATTGTCTTCCATGATGCAAAAGTAATCATTTTGTTGGTAAGATTTTTAGACTTTTTAGATTTTTGGATAGTAAAAAAGCATAGTTTCGATGGATTTACCTAAGTTTTATTAGATTTAACACATCAAGTTCTCTATGTCTAAAATGTTTATTTTTGTTCTTCAAATAAAAAATCAGATACCTTTCTATACAGTTCATCGTCATGCATGCTGTGCCCTAAACCTTTGGTTTCAATGAAAATAGCATTATTCCAAGCCGCCGCTATTTTTTTGCCTTCTTCAAATAAAACTACAGCATCGTCAACATCATGAGCGATTAGTCCTTTTATATTAATTTTGGATGCAAATAGTTTACCCGAAAAATGTTCTAACTGGAGGTTGAAATTATTTAAGTAATGAGCCTCTAAGGATTTTGTGATTTTAGAATTTAAGCTTAATAAGGCAACATAATTGTTCAAGATAATTTTGAAATCGCTAGGAGATCCTAAAATAACCATTTTTTGAACGGCATCATTTTGATAAACGGATTGGTAGTACAAACAAGTTTTTCCACCAATAGAATGACCTATTAAGTATTGAGGTTTGAATTTTTTTACAGCGATGTGAATAAATTCGGCATATTTTGGAATACTAAATTCTTTGCCGCTTGACAATCCATGTGCAGGGCCGTCAATGGCAATGATGGTGCTTCCAGACTTTTTTAAATAAGGCAGTAAATTTTCCCAGCGAGATGCATTACTTTCCCAGCCATGAACCAAAAGGATTACGGTATCATTTCCCTGCCAAGTATAAGTATGAAAGGAATGTTCTTCAAGTTGAAACGTTTCGGATTTTGCTTCTTTTAAAATTTTAGGAAGTTCACGTTTAGATAATTTGCCTTCTCTGGGTTCACTAAAATAAGCATATGCTAGTAGTGACGCTTTTTTTGGAAATACAAAACTTAAGATGTTAATGTATAATCCAATTGATTTAGTGAGTATGAAATATATTATTTTTTTCATAAAAAAAAAGTCCCGATGTGTATCGGGACTCAAATGAATTTAGAATTTTGAAAACAATTGTTCCATTTTCTCTTTTTCTTCCTCAGCCAATACGCTGTCTACTAATATTCTTCCGGAATGTTCATCCGTAATAATTTTTTTTCTAGAAGCAATTTCAACTTGTGTCTGTGGTGGAATCGTAAAGAAAGATCCTGCAGATGCTCCTCTCTCAATCGAAACTACAGCTAAACCATTGCGAACACTAGTTCTGATTCTCGTGTAAGCAGCTAATAATCTTACTTCGATTAAGTTTTGGTATTCAATTGATTTCTCAGATAGGAATGCTTCTTCCTTAGCAGTTTCTGCCATGATTGCATCCAATTCTGATTTTTTATGCTTTAAGTGATTTGATTTTGCTTCTAATCTTTCTTTAGAATTTGCAATCACTTCTTTCTTGTGTTCGATCGAAGCTTTCATTTCTTTAATTTGCTTCTCAGATAATTGAATCTCTAATTCTTGAAATTCAACCTCTTTTGTCAACGAATTAAATTCTCTGTTGTTACGAACTGTTTCTTGTTGTTTAGTATATTTTTTGATAGCCTCTTTGTGCTCATCAATTGCATTCTTTTTTACTTTGATTAGATCTTCGACAACTTCAAGTTCACTTTTCAATTTTTCTGAACGTGTGCTTAAACCCGCCACTTCATCTTCTAAATCTTCTACTTCTAAAGGAAGTTC
>JAYTBZ010000087.1:0-22210 GCA_043736705.1 Flavobacterium sp.
ATGGTAATGGGTCTTCCTCCAGGAACGTACAAAATTACGATTACACCTGCCCTTCCATTATTGCCCGTTGTTAAAACTGACGTAGTAATCACAGCAGGACAAATTACTGACATTGGTTCTTTCAATATAATTTAAAGGAGGAAATTGAAAATATCGTTTTAATTTTCTAAACGATGTTGATTCAAATACTTATAAAATCTAAAATCATTAAAAACGGTATCTACTTATAGGACGTTTTTAATGATTTTATTACTTACAAAAAAACCGAATCTTTTTATTGCGAATATCGCATTATTCAATTCAACATACATTCTCTTTTAATCTAGATTTTATTCCAAAAAAATATTTGGGTTAGAAGTATGTAGTTTTTTATAATCTGTAAATATTACAACTTATTCAAAAAGTTATATAACGGATTTTTTTTCTTTTAACACCAATTTTGTAATAATAAAACTTTTTAATTAGCTGTTTAGAGAATTAATTTGAATGTCTAATAGCTCATGAAGACCTAATAATAAAAAAACAAAATTCGATTTAAATCGATATGTTATATTGACTAGAAAAGTTTAAAAAAGAAATTAATTCATTCAAAAAAATACAGTATTTCAGTTTAAAAAAAATGTAGCTCGCCTTTATAGATGATCCTTATTTTAAAAATAAATCATAAAATCACTCCTGTTCTCTGCTACTTAGTTGTACTATAAACTACAATGAGAACAATTTAGACAACAACAAACAAAACTTTACAAACAAATTAAAACTAAACCTAAAATTAAGTCAAATGAAAAAAACACTTTACACACTAGCAATTACAACTTTTATGGCTGGAACCGTTTTGACCAGTTGTCAAAACACAACAAAAAAAGAGGAGGCTGCTCAAGATAATGTTGAAAATGCAAGAGAAAATCTTGATGACGCTAAAGAAGAACTCTCTGATGCGCGTAAAGAAGCAACTCATGAAGAATGGGACGCATTTAGAGCTAGCACAGATGCAACAATTACTGCCAATGAAAATAGAATATTGGATCTAAAAGCACGTATGAAAAATACAGGTAGTTCTATTGATACCGAATACGCAAGAAGAATTGCAATATTAGAACAAAAAAATAACGAAATGAAAGCAAAGATTGAAAGCTATAAAAAAGATTCCAAAGATGACTGGGAATCATTCAAGAAAGAATACAATCGAGACATGGATGAATTAGGTCAAGCTTTTAAAAACCTGACAGTAGATAATAAATAAAATCTAAAAAAGACGCGTTAAAAGACGCGTCTTTTTTTTGTTTAGTGTTTTTTGATTGACTGATAAAAACTGAAATAATTGATAACAAAATGATTAAGGTGTGAATAATGTAAACTTAACCAAAAGTATTGTAACAATTACCTTATGTAAGATTCTGATATTTGTAATGTAATAATTCAATAAAATAACAAAATGAAAAATTCAAAAAAACTGATTTTCGCTTCATTAGCACTTAGCTTTATGACCTTTACTAATGCACAAGCTCAAGAAGATGCAACGAAATTTGGGATAAAAGGCGGAGTAAACTTTTCTAACTTTTATACAGATGATGTTGATGATAATAATGTACTAACAGGATTTAATATAGGACTTTTTACTAAAATGCCTGTTTCAGAAAACATCTCTTTTCAAACTGAGATTTCATATACAGGAAAAGGAGCTGAATTGGTTTACAACAATGCGTTCGTGAACGGAACAGCCCAATTCAAGTTAAATTATATTGAAGTACCTCTTTTATTAGTGGTTAATCTTACTCAAAATTTAAATATTCATGCAGGTCCTTATGCAGCTTATTTAATTAGTGGTAAAACGACTAATAAATCGGATAGTGGTAGTTACAATTTTGAAGATAATATAAATGTAGATGACTTCAATAGATTTGATGCTGGTTTAGCTGGCGGGGTAGGTCTTGATTTAGAATCTGTTAGTTTTGGAGTTCGTTATAATTATGGTCTTACCAAAATTGGTAAAGATGATAGCAATAGTAACTTTACTTCACCAGATGCTAAAAACAGCGTGTTAAGTGTATATGCTTCCTTTGCATTATAAGCGTTTCATTACGAACGTCACTAACTTTAAATAAAAGAATATAAATACATCGGGATTAGCACAATTTTAAAAGTTAATCGTACTGTGTTCAAAATAATTAACAACCACTTAAAAACTAGAAATCATGAGTAACCTTCTTTACACCGTTGCAGTAATTTTAGTAATATTCTGGGCTATTGGATTCTTTGCCTATAGTGCTGGATCTATTATTCATATACTGCTTGTAATTGCAGTTATAGCAATATTATTCAGGCTTATATCAGGCAGAAAAGTCTGAGTTAAACATTAAAAAAATTAAATAATCACTTAAATAAACAAAAAAATGGGCAATCTTCTTTACACAATCGCTGTGATATTAGTAATCTTTTGGGCAATTGGATTCTTTGCATTTAGTCTTGGATCTATCATACACGTATTACTTGTAATTGCAGTAATCGCAATATTATTCAGACTTATACAAGGTAGAAGTCTATAAATTTAAATATAAACATTAAAATATATTACTATGAAATCAGATAAAATAATATTAGGAGTTTTAGGCGGAGTTGCCGTAGGTGCCTTACTAGGCGTTTTGTTTGCACCTGAAAAGGGAGACAAAACAAGAAAAAAAATAATGGACAAAAGCAATGACTATGCTGATGAACTTAAAGACAAATTAGATACTTTATTGGGAACAATAAACAAAAAGTATGAAAAAATTTGGAGTGAAGGTGAAACATTATTAGCGCAAGGGAAATCTAAGTTCTATGATGTCAAAAATGATGGTGAAACTCTTATTGAAGAGGGTAAATCAAAATTTTATGATGCGAAAAATGAAATAAAAAATAACACTATTTAAGTGATATCATAATTTCAATATTAAATTCATTTATAAAAACACCATGGAAAATAACCCATCAACAATAGAAATGCTTTTTGAAAGAGCAGAAGATTATACGAAAACAACCATTGATTTGGTAAAATTAAATGCAGTTGATAAAACAGCTGATGTACTTTCTTCATTAATTTCACGCTTAACCGTTTCTATTGTTTTTGTGCTGTTTGCCTTTCTTGCTAATATTGGTCTATCCTTATGGATAGGAGCGTTAGTAGGAAGAGTATATTATGGCTTTTTTATTGTATCTGGAGTGTATTTATTACTTTCTATTTTGTTATATATTAATAAAGATGAATGGATGAAAATGCCAATTAGCAACTTTATCATTGCTAAAATGCTTAAAAAAAGTTAATATGAAAAAGCAACAAGAAACCGAAATTCTTAAAGAAGCAATTGCAATACTGAAACTAAAACAAGCTGAAGATTTAATGCAACTTAAAGATCAGTACCACAATACGTATGAAAGTTTGCAACCGGTAAATCTTATAAAAAATGCTTTTGCGCAGCTCACTACTACCAAAGAATTTAAAGGAAATATTTTTAACAGTGTTATTGGTATTGCATCGGGATACGTAACAAAAAAAATTTTATTGGGTTCCACCCATAATCCTATCAAAAAGGTTCTTGGTACCATTTTACAATTTGCCATAACCAACTTTGTAAGTAAAAAAGCTGAAAATTTTAGCCACGAGAAGCAGCCTTGATTACAACTCATTTCAAGAATTAAAATTCATTAGAGGATAGCCCCAAAAGCTATCCTCTTTTTTTTGTTAAACTCTTTTTAGTATCGTTGGAAATTCTTTACGTAAAGAAATTTTAATTTTTCTAGTATTTAATTTTGAATTGCTATTCAAAATAAAAAAATCACCTTCAATAATACTGTTTTCAATCTGTATTTGACAAATACAAAAATTTAAAATTTATACAAATTTTTGTTTTTTTAAATTAAATAACTAATTGTCAAATACTTATGTTAAAAAAAATATTATAAATAAGTGAATCTTACTACTTCTATTTTTAATTGTATAACTCTTTCACCTAATAACATCGCAACCTTTGTCGAGTAGAATATTTAATCTATTAAAATCAAAAAAAATGAAAACTAAAAATTTACTATCAACATTTGCAATACTATTTATTGCTTTAATTTCTGGATGTGCAGAAGACGATTTTATAGAAACAGAAGGCATTTGTCCAATTGTAGAATCTACAATTCCTGCTAATACTGCTTTAAATGTTCCATTTAATCAAATTATTTCTGCCACTTTTAATGAAGAAGTGAATCCATCAACAGTCAATTCAACAACTTTTATTATTACAAAAGCAGATGCTACAGTGGTTACTGGAACAATTTCCTATAGTGGAAGAACTGCTACATTCACACCAACAAGCAAGCTTAGTCCTAATACTACCTACATGGGAAGAATTACCACAGGAGTAAAAGATGTAATGGGAAATGCTCTTCAAACTGATTATGTATGGACATTCTCTACAGGAATGATTATTGTTCCCGTTGTTATTTCTACTGATCCTACACCAGGTCAAGGAAACGTTGCTTTAAATAAAATAATTACTGCAACATTTAGTGTACCGATGGATCGTACAACATTAACTAATGCAACATTTATTGTAAAACAAGGACTAAATACAATTGCAGGTGCAATAACTTATAATGGATCAACTGTTTCATTTACTCCTTCAAATCCATTAATGGCTAATACTGTTTACACTGTTACTATTACTACTGGTGCTACAAGTGTACAAGGAACACCATTAGCAGCAGATTACTCATGGAATTTTACAACATTACCTATTCCAAGAGTTACAGATACAGATCCATCAAATAACGCAATGGGAGTTGATGTAAATAAAACACTTACTGCAACCTTTAGCATACCAATGGATCCTTTGACAATTAATACAACTTCTTTTACTTTGCGACAAGGTTCTACAGTAATTCTAGGTGTAGTAACATATACAGGTGGTAATATTGCCTCATTTAATCCAGTGAATGCTCTTAATCCGGGACTTGTTTATACAGCTACTATTACAACTGATGCTAAAAGTTCAGCAGGTATTCCATTAGCTAGTAACTATGTTTGGAATTTTACAACCTCAAATGTAGTTACAACACCTCCAGTTATTACAAGCGGTTTGTTTTTTGGAGTTTTTGGTGGAAATGCAGGAGTAACAAATCAAGGATTATTAACAGTAGTTAATGGTGCTATAGGTTCAACAGCTGCCTCCACTTTAATAACAGGTTTTACTGATGGCACAAGCGGCGATGTTTATACAGTGACACCACTCAATAACGGTCTTGTAACTGATGGAATATTTACAGATGCTCCAATGCCTGGAAATGCTACAAAAGCAGCAACAGCATTGGCAGGACTAAATGCAGCAAGAGATCTTTATAACAGTATTTCTCCAGCTTCTATGCCCGGAGGTGTTGCTAATCCTGGTGCTGGTGAATTAGGAGGATTAACATTAGCTCCTGGAATTTACACCGCTTCAAGCTCTTTTAATATAACTAACGGAAATCTTACCTTGAATGCAAATGGAGACCCTAATGCAAAATGGTACTTTCAAGCTCCATCTTCTTTAACAGTAGGTGATTCAATGCCAAGTAGTGTAACTTTCTTAAACGGTGTAGGTAATCCTAATAATGTGTATTGGTATGTAGGTACTACAGCAGTTATTAATTACGCTGGTGGTGGAGTTATGGTAGGAAACATTATTGCTAACTCTGGTGTTACTCTATCTTCACCTGCTAATAGTACCAATCCTTTTTTAACGGTGCTTAATGGTAGAGCAATCTCTTTAGTAGCCTCTGTTACAATGGTAAATACAACTATAAACGTACCTAATAATTAAGTTTTTTAACATTAAGCAATTAATTCTGTTATGGAATTGATACCTATTTAAAAACAACAAAAATTAAAAAAACATGGATAATATACATTTTTCAACAAAGATATCAAGTAATTCTTGGTCTCTAAATAACCTCCCTATCAAAGGTCTTTTGTTAGTCTCTTTGACATGGTTGAGTGCCCATACGACAGTTCAAGCACAAGAAGTTAAAGCAATAAAATATGCTAAGCCCTCTTGGTACTTTGGAGTTGCTGGTGGTGCCAATTCTAATTTTTATCGTGGCTCAACAAATCAGTTGAATGCTGCTTTTACACCTCCTGCTACTTTTCATGATGGAGATGGGGTTGGGCTTTTTATTGCGCCACTTTTAGAATATCGTCCAGCTACTTCGAGATGGGGAGTAATGCTACAAGCAGGTTATGATAGCCGCAAAGGTTCTTTTGACCAAGTAAAAACAGCTTGTGATTGCCCTGCAGATTTATCAACTGATTTAAGTTATATTACGGTAGAACCAAGTGTGCGCTTTGCACCGTTTAAATCTAATTTCTATCTTTATGGAGGTCCTCGTTTGGCTTTCAATTTAGATAAATCTTTTACCTATCAGTTAGGTATAAATCCGGCTTTCCCAAATCAAGCACCTTCTGCTCCTGTTACGGGTGAATTCAGTGAAATTGAAGAAACTATTTTGTCGATGCAAATTGGTGCTGGCTATGATATTCCACTATCATCAAATAGTAACAAAACACAGTTTGTATTGTCTCCTTTCGTTTCTTTCCAACCCTATTTTGGACAAAATCCACGGGCTACAGAAACTTGGAACATAACAACGATTAGAGCTGGTGTTGCGCTTAAATTTGGACAAGGAAAAAACATTCAAGAAGCCACGGATTTAGTGGAAGACCGTGAAGTACAATTCACTGTAAATTCACCTAATAATGTTCCTGGTGAAAGAAGAATGACTGAAATTTTTCCACTTAGAAACTATGTATTCTTTAATGAAGGTTCAAGTGAAATTCCAAATCGTTATGTATTATTAACAACAAATCAGGTAAAGGATTTCAAAGAAGACCAATTGGAAACATTTGCACCAAAAAATTTATCTGATCGTTCAAAACGTCAAATGACGGTATATTATAACGTATTAAACATCCTTGGAGACCGAATGCAAAAAAATCCTTCCGCAACTATTACTTTGGTAGGTTCTTCAAATAATAGTAATTCAGACGGTCTTACAATGGCAGAATCTGTTAAAACCTACTTGGTAAATATATTTGCAATTAATGCATCTAGAATTACTACAAAAGGTCAAAACAAACCCAATATACCATCTGAACAACCCGGAGGTACACAAGAATTAGTGTTATTACGTGAAGGAGATCGCAGAGTTTCTATCGAAAGTACGTCTCCTGATTTATTAATGGAATTTCAAAGTGGTCCTAGTGCTCCATTGAAACCAGTACAAATAAGCGCATTACAAGAAGCACCCGTTGAAAGTTATGTGACCTTTAATAATAAAGGAGCTGGCGAAGCCTTATCTTCTTGGTCATTACAAATCGCTGACGAACAAGGAAAAGTTAAATCTTTTGGACCTTATACTGAAGATGAAGTTAAAATACCTGGAAATTTAATTTTGGGTAGTCGTCCAGAAGGAGATTACAAAGTAAAAATGATTGGTCAAACTAAAAGTGGTAAAATTGTAGAAAAAGAAACTCCGGTTCATATGGTTCTGTGGACTCCTGCAAAAATGGTGGAAGGTACAAGGTATAGTATAATTTATGAATTTAATTCCTCAGAAGCAATCTCTATGTATGAAAAATATCTAACTGAAGTTGTTACGCCAAAAATCCCAGTGGGAGCAACCGTAATGATTAAAGGTCATACAGATGTTATTGGTGAGGAAGCTTACAATCAAGAATTGTCTTTAGCTCGTGCTAATGATGTAAAAACCATAATTCAAAATAGCTTGAGCAAAGCTGGTAGAAACGATGTAAAATTTGAAGTCTCTGGTTATGGTGAAAACGAAAATAATTCCCCTTTTGATAACAAAACTCCAGAGGAACGTTTTTACAACCGTACTGTTCTAATTGATATAATACCAGTTATAAAATAGGTTTACAAAATAATACCAATTAATATATTAAAAAGGATAGCCCTAAGCTATCCTTTTTTTGTTTTCATTAATGGTTTACACATATATTCAATGTGAAATTTTTACAATAAATAAGTGTTTTTGAAAGAAATTTAATATTTTTACTAAAATTCAAAACTATGACTGATACCGAAAATACAATTACAAAGTTCTATACAGCTTTTGCAAATGGTGACTTTAACAGTATGAGTCAATGTTACGCTGTAGATGCACATTTTAGAGACCCCGTTTTTGGTACTTTAACTGGTGAGCATGTTTCTATGATGTGGAAAATGCTTCTGGAAAGAAGTAACGGTAATTTAAAAGTGATTTTTTCTAACTGTCAAGCCGATGAATTTACAGGCTCTACCCTGTGGCAGGCCACCTATTTATTTAGTAAAACCAATAAAATGGTAGTTAACAACATTACTGCCCATTTTCAGTTTAAAGATGGTCTTATTATAAAACATGTTGATGAATTTGACCTCTACAAATGGTCTAAACAAGCTTTTGGAATCACAGGTTTTTTACTAGGATGGACAGGTTTTTTTCAAAGGAAAATTCAACAACAGGCGCAAGAATCCCTTCGCAAATACATCTCTAAGCAATCAAAAGGATAATATTTTTGATTTATTACAAAATCTTATTCTAAAATATTCAAATAAATTTTGAAAAATCAAACGCCCAATATAACTCTTTTTGATACGACAATTGTCCTCTTGCAACAGTTAGCGGACAGTCAAAATTATTAGTATAAAGTGCTCCAGTTCCTAGTCCTTGAGGCATTAAATTTTGTTGCAAATAAGTCCATTGCGCTATAGCATTGAGTCCAATATTGCTCTCCAAAGCAGAGGTAATCCACCACCCTATATTGTGCTTTTCAGCCAATGAAATCCATTCTTGTGTACCACGAAAACCACCAACAAAACTGGGCTTTAATATAATGTATTGCGGCTTGATTTTTATCAGTAATTGCTCTTTTTCTTGTACATCAAACACTCCAATTAACTCTTCGTCTAACGCAATAGGAAAAGGACTGGTTTTACACAGTTCTGCCATCCTGTCAGTATGATTTTTTTGTATCGGTTGCTCGATACTATGTAGTTTAAATTCAGATAATTGATGTAATTTATCTAAAGCTAAATTTACATCAAAAGCACCGTTGGCATCGACTCTAATTTCAACTTGTTCCGGAGTAAAATGCTCTCGAATAAAGCGCAATAATTGCAATTCTTGATCAAAATCTATAGCCCCAATTTTTAGTTTTACACACGTAAAGCCTTCCGCTAATTTTTCTTCAATTTGTTGCTTCATAAACCCTTCTTCTCCCATCCAAATCAAACCGTTAATCACCATTGATTTTGTACCATCTGTAAAGGCCGAGGGAAACAACAAAAAAGGAGTTTCACTCACTAGAGATTGGAACGCCATTTCCATTCCAAATTGTATCGAAGGAAATTCTAATAGTGCCTCCCAAAGCTGCTCTTTCCCTAAGTGAATATTGTCGCAAGTCCATTTTAATTTTTCTTCATAATCTGGTCGATCATCAATACTTAATCCACGCAAGATTCCGCACTCGCCTATTCCTTTTTTATGCTCTTTTTCTAAAATGATAAACCAAGTTTCTTTTTCGGTCATGACGCCTCGTGAAGTTCCGGAGGGATGTTTGAAACGGAGGGTGTACTTATGATAGGTTGCTTTCAAAATATTTTTTTAGGTATCAATGAAGTTTGGATTGATTTACTCTACTATTTTCAAAACTCTTTCAAAATCACTGGAAGTTATTCCCGCCTTTTTGAAAGCAGCAAAATCTTGCTTCGTTTTTTGAGTCCAACTCAAACTATCTGTAACATTTTGCGATCGGTATGCTTTGTATATCGCTTTGGCCAATGAAAAATTATTATTCAATAAATAGGCATGAGCTAAATTCAATTTGATCAATAATTCGGTATCATCCAGCTTCTCGCCTTCTTTGAGGAATTTAATTGCCTTTCCGTACTGTTTGGTCATCAAATAACTGTTCCCAATAGCATTGTAGTCTAAAGCGGTTGCTTTACTATCATTGATAATTGTTGTTAGTTTAGTTATAGCTTCACCTTGTTTTCCTTGTTTTGCAAGCACAACGGCTTGCTTTCGCAAATCGTCATATACACTTTTAGAAAGACTGCTTTCGCCAAAACAACTGTTGCCAAAATCTTTAAACGCTTTAGCACGCTCTACAGCCAATAATTTCTGAAATTCCTTGAGTTTGTACTTAGATTGGATTTTGTCGAGAATACAAACGCAAAAATCATCAGAATTCGTCATTTTTTGAGCCAAGTTAGATGTTTTACATTGATCGATTATCGCTTTTCTGTTCTCTACAGTCCAACCTCTACTCAATTTTATATCCACCCAAGGTACGACTTCGAGAATAATTTTCTGATTCATAATCCAGTTCTTGCTCTCAAAACCAAACCATAAATTCCCAGTATTCGCTTTCATACAAGCCGATTTATCCGTAGAAAGTAGTTTGGCATCTTTACTTACTGTA
The DNA here is from genome assembly GCA_043736705.1 of Flavobacterium sp. Lineage (GTDB taxonomy): Bacteria > Bacteroidota > Bacteroidia > Flavobacteriales > Flavobacteriaceae > Flavobacterium. The sequence continues at coordinate 10,481 of JAYTBZ010000087.1, forward strand.
GTATCTTGTATCAAACAAGCGTCGTCTGTTTTACCATCAGCTTTATATTTAGTTGCTACGTCAGCATTTGAGAAAATGGCATACTTGCATTTGTCATCGCCTGATATTTTTGACAAAATAAAGACCGCTCCCGCTGAACCTTGACTGATTCCTGTGGGGTCTGGAATCGCCTTTAACACAGAAACTAGACTTCCTGCCAACTGCTGATTTTTGTCTAAAAGTGTTATTCGGTAAACGACTTCAGTAGTTCCTTCGGGAAAATCTTGCGTTTTAATAACGAATCTATCTCGGGCTGAAACCGTAATTTCTTCTGTCGTAGCTCGGGTTTTATCCCAATAACCGTCTTTTTGCGCGAAAACAGATTGATATGAAATAGTTGTTAGTATTATTAAAGCTATTTTTTGAATTTTCATTTTCTTGATTAATGTTTTTTAGCCCAGATTACCTTATTAAACTTTCATTTACATAGGAGTTCAGAGAACTTCGTTTGCAGTGAAAATCCTTTTTATCAGCTTATTTTGGCTGATATAAAGATTGCAGCGAATAGCTGGAGATTGCTTCAAAAAAAACTCGCAATAACTAATTACAAGTCTATAAAACTTCCTATTTCAAGCAACATTAGATCTTTTCCTTTATCAAAGAATTTGCGGATGGATTCTTCATGATTAATTTCGATATAACCGAAAGTATCGTAATGATAACCTAGGATTTTATCGCAATCCAAGAAGTCTGAAGCTATAATCGCATCTTCGGTATCCATGGTAAAATTATCGCCTATTGGCAAAATTGCTAAATCAAGTTTAGTGCGCATAGGAATAAGTTTCATATCCATACAAAGCGCGGTATCGCCTGCAATATATACGTTTTTATGTTCGCCTTCAATTACAAAACCACCCGGATTTCCTCCGTTGCTGCCGTCAGGAAAAGAGCTGGAATGTATGGCATTTACATATTTAACTTTTCCAAAGTCGAAATTCCAGCTACCGCCGTGATTCATAGGATGCGATTGAAAGCCTTTAGCGCCATAATAACCCGCAATTTCTGCATTAGAAACGATGACCGCATTCGTTCTTTTTGCAATAGCCTCCACATCCAGAATGTGATCTCCGTGAGCATGCGTAACTAAAATATAATCCGCCTGCAACCCATTGATGTCAATGTGAGCCGCTTTTGGATTTGCAGAAATGTAAGGATCAACCAGAATATGATTCCCACCTACTTCTATTCCTAATGAGGCATGACCGTAAAATGTTATTTTCATAAAATTTGATTTTAAAATTTATTGTTTTCGAATTTTGTTCTTCATTTATCTTCCTCCTAAAAAGAGATTCACGATTAGATCTTGAATTAACGAAACCATACACAACGCTAATAAAATAGCGAGTGCAAAAGTACTTAACGCTAGCTTTTTTAATTCAGGATCTAATTCCTTAGCATTGTTGTTTTTATAGACGGTTACCAAATGCTTAGTTAAAGGAATATATGCTAATAAAAACAAGTACTGATCCAAACGATACGCACTCTTAATAGCAAATAGCAAAACTAAAATCATGGCAGAAACAATCAGGAAATAATGGTATTTTTTAGCTTTGGTACCACCCATTTGAACCACGATTGTATTTTTATTTGATTTTCTATCTGAAGCTTCGTCTCGCATGTTGTTTAGATTTAAAACCCCAGTACTCAACAAACCGATAGCTGCTGCAGGTAAAAACAAGTCAAAATCCAATTGCTTGGAATATAAAAAATTGACGCCTAGCGTACTGACCAATCCAAAGAATACAAACACAAATATATCGCCAAAACCACGGTAACCATAAGCCGTATTGCCAACTGTATAGCGAATTGCCGAAATAATGGCAAGTACTCCTAAAACTAAATAAAAAACGGAATACCATAAGTTTGTATCCCTAAATGCATAATAAATCAACAAAATAGCTGAGAAAAGAGTCAATATTGATGTGATAATAATTGCTCGTTTCATCGCTTGTGGCGTAATCACACCGCTTTGTATGGCACGCATTGGCCCCACTCGATCCGCATTATCCGTCCCCTTCACGCCATCTCCATAATCATTAGCAAAATTAGATAGTACTTGCAACCCTAAAGTGGTCAAAATAGCCAGTCCGAAAATGGTCCAACTGAATACTTCTGTGGGAGTAACTATATTCTCGGTAGGCCGCAACGCATACATACTTCCTACGATGATTCCAGAAACTGATAAAGGCAAGGTGCGCAGTCGTGCGGCTTCAATCCAATGTTTCATATTTTTCTATTTAAAATTTTGAAGTTTAAAACTTAAGATTTGCTGTGTAAACAACTTTAAATCTTAATCTTTAAACCATTTTGTTTACATCCAATTACTATTGGAAGTTTCTATTTCGTACAACCAAATGTTAATTTTTTGTTTCAGAATAGAATAATTCCCTAATTGAAAAGCTATATCTCCTCCTGCCGTGTGTAAAATTATCGATCCAATATCCAACTTTTTATGCCAAAAAAGCTGTGAAGTTGTAATGGCTTGTATTTTACTAGGTTCAACAATATCATTGCTTACATCCCAAGCGCCACTTTGTTTTATTATAAAATTCTTATGGATAAATAAGCGGTTGTTTTTGAATTTAAAATATTGGATTAATCCAATAATAACAACATAAATCGGGACTATATAACTGTATTCAAAAAATATAGGTTCAACCCAATACCCAATGGTTATAAAACCCAACAAAGGTAACCCTATTGAAAGAAAAATAGAAAAAATAAGTTTGCGATAATTAGGTTGAAGCAGTAAACCCTTTTCAGGAATTTTGTGAAATAATAATCTCAATATCAAATCTCTCTCAGTCTCATTGCATCCCGGAATTTCTATTTCCGACTTGCGTTCTTCTTTTTCTCCGCTAGTAGCTTGTCTAATTTTCAGTTCCAGAATACCCATTTTTTTTTGAAAATAATTTCTTTTAATGGTTGTAATCTGAACTTTTTCAGGTTTGATGATGGTGCTTTTCGTGTTCAACAACCCAAAAGACAATAGCAAAGACCCTTTTTGTCGGGCAATTTTGTAATCATAATATCTGAAAACGATTCGTGTAACATTTACAACTAATACAACACTAAGCAACAATAATATTGATATCACAACAGTCTGCAACACTATGTTTTTATCAATGTAAGACCCTATTTTTTCTTTGTAAATAGTACTTCCGTCTGCAAAATTTTGAAAGTTTTCGTAAATTGTACTAAAAAAAATCACCAATAAAGCAATGCTTCTTCCGTAATTAGAAGTTATTCCAACTTTAAGCAAACTCAAAAAACTAATTTTTATGAAAGGATGCTTAGCCTCAAATAATTTTTGCTCTGTTTCCTCTAATGAAGTTTCCTCAGTTCTATTTGCGTGCTGTGTTTCTTCATTTTCCAATAAACGAAACTTCAATTCCAAAGCCAATTCATGTGAAATTGCTTTGATGGCAACTTCTTTTTTAATGCTTCCTGCTGTGTCTACATCCAATTCATAAACGCCAATTAACTTTTGGATAAAAGACTGATTGATATTTACCTGCTGGATTTTACAAAGCTGAATCGCAATTTTGGTTTTATTAAAAATACCATCTGTAACAATGAATTCCTCATTTTTAGTATCCAAAAAGAAAGTAAAATTCAGATATTTCAAATAAGAAACAATTCCAATACTTACAAAAACGATACTAATTCCAAGGAAAAAATACAATATATTAACCTCGTCAAACTTGAAAATCCAGATCACAATCATAGGCCACAGCGCTCTGGCATATTGCTGAAGCGTGTAAAAAAACATAACCAAAATCCCTATTGAAGACTGCCTTTGTGGCTGACTAAAATCGGCTCCCATTACAATTGCTTTTGTATTTTACCCATCAATAATTGTTTAATATTTTCTGCTTGTTCCTTATCAATTCCGGGAATTTCTATATCACTAGAACTTCCTCCTGCAGTAAAAATTTCGATTTTGGCTAGATTAAAATAACGCGAAATAAACGCTTCATGCAAAGCAACGTGTTGTACTCTATTATAAGGAATTACAATGGTATTTGTGGCGATTACACCATGTCTAAAAAGCACATCATGTTCTCTAAAAGCAAATCCTTTATTCTTAAATCCAAGAATGGAAAATAGAATAGAAAAAGTCGAAATTAAGGAAATTACAATTCCTAAAATCAACCAGACTCTTCCTGAAAACAGTTCTGGTTTAAAAATTGAAAACAATATTGGAACAAGAATAAGTATTCCAATAAATAACATTAAATTAATCAATACTACCCTAATGTATTTTGGATGCAAATTCGTAAAAGTGACCTCCTCAAATTTTGGAAGTTGGCCCGTATCAATTGTTTCGTTTGTGAAATTTTCCATTTATAAAATTTAGTTTAAAGTGTAAGGATTAAAAAGTTTAAAATTCTTGATCAAAACAACTTTAAATCTTAAACCTCAAGCTTTTTTATGGCAACCATTTTTTTTCAAAATTTGGTTTTCTTTTTTCCAGGAATGCGTTTCTACCTTCTTTGGCTTCTTCGGTCATATACGCAAGTCTTGTAGCTTCACCAGCAAAAACCTGTTGTCCCACCATTCCATCATCGGTAAGATTCATCGCAAATTTTAGCATTTTAATCGCCATTGGAGATTTTTGTAAAATTTCCTGCGCCCATTCGTAAGCCGTATCTTCTAGTTCAGCATGCGGAATTACAGCATTTACCATCCCCATATCCATAGCATCTTGAGCCGAATAATTGCGTCCCAAGAAGAAAATTTCACGTGCTTTTTTCTGTCCCACCATTTTAGCCAAATAAGCCGAACCATAACCACCATCAAAACTTGTTACATCAGCATCTGTTTGCTTGAAAATTGCGTGTTCTTTACTCGCCAAAGTCAAATCGCAAACCACATGCAAACTGTGTCCTCCGCCTACAGCCCAACCTGGAACTACAGCGATAACTACTTTTGGCATAAACCGAATTAAACGTTGCACTTCTAAAATGTTCAAACGATGCTGTCCATCATCGCCCACATATCCCTGATGTCCGCGTGCATTTTGATCGCCGCCACTACAAAAAGAATACACGCCATCTTTAGACGAAGGTCCTTCGGCAGAGAGTAAAACCACACCAATAGACGTATCTTCCTGCGCGTCATAAAAGGCATTATACAATTCGGCAGTCGTTTTTGGACGAAATGCATTGCGCACATCCGGCCTGTTAAAAGCAATCCTGGCAACGCCATTACATTTTTTATAAGTGATATCTTCGTATTCTTTAGCAGTGATCCAATCCATTACAATTGATTTAAATTATTTAAGTGTAAAAATAAATCATTTTTTACATTTTATCTATTCTATTTAGACAAGCTTATGGTAATCTTTCTCTGAATAAAGACTTTATATTGTTAAAAATAAATATAAAAACATCATTTTAACAGTGAGTAATTCAAATTATTTTTAAATTTAATGGATGCTAATCAGATAATTACAAATTATTTATCTTGATTAATTATTGATTCTTCACTGATTTATTAACCTAAAAAAAGAATATATTGAATACAATTAAAAATGTTGTCGCTCTTTTTTCTACGGTAATAACTTATAAAAATATTTTAAAAGCCCCGATTAACGAGTTAATGATACCAATATTTGCCTCAGCAGTAAAAAATAAAAAGTAACACCTAAGGTTAAATAAAGATATATTTTTCTTGTCCTTGCAAAAGTGTGACATTAATAAACAATTGTTTAGAAAATTATCTTACAATATATACAAAACCTAGGATTTATCGTGAAATTATTTCTCAACTCTTAAACAAGTGATTGGACATTTAAAGACAAAAATATTATTACAAAGTACTTACGCTAAAGCAAATATATTTAAAATAGTATAGACCATACTATTGGGCTTGGAAGCGAATTAAGTTACTTTAATCTTAAAATTTATTTTAGTGCTGCTAAAATTTAATTTTCTAAAACAGCATTAAAAAGAGAAAGACTAATCGTTACGATTAGTCTTTCTTTTTTTTATTCCTTAATCAAGTAAATTCCGTCTTCCTTGATTTCTATTAATTTCTCTCGGTATAAAGCACCAATCGCTTTCTTGAAGGTTTTTTTACTCATTTTTAAAACCGTTTTAATATCCTCAGGATGTGAATTATCAGTTAAACGTAAAAAACCCCTACTGGCTCTTAATTCATCTAGAATTTTTTCGGCATTCGGTTCGATACTTTGATATCCCTGAACTTGTAATGCCACATCAATTTTATTATCAGGACGAATCGTCTTAATATAGCCACGCATGCGGTCTCCTGTGCGAATTGCATCATCATAAACTTCATCTTTGTACAACAAACCTTTATACTGCTCGTTGATGATCACGTTAATTCCTAATTCTGTGATATGGGAAACGATTAAATCAACCTCTTCACCTTTTTCAATCGTTAGATGATCATTTTTTAAAAACTGATTCAATTTGCTAGAAGCGACTAAACGATTGGTTTTTTCATCCATATAAAGATACACCAAATAGCGTTTCCCTTTTTCCATAGGACGTGCCTGTTCTTTAAACGGAACCAAAATATCTTTTTCCATTCCCCAATCCATAAAAGCACCAATCTGATTGGTATAATTCACACGCAAAAGTGCAAACTCATTCAACAAAATATAAGGCTCTAATGTTGTAGCAACGGGTCTTTCTTCGTGGTCCAAATACACAAAAACAATCAACTCCTCGCCTATTTCAAATTCATTTGGTACGTATTTGTTTGGCAACAGAATGTCATGTATTCCCTCGGGATCTTCTTCTGGATTTCCCAAAAACAAACCCACTTTAGTATCTCGTAGTATGGTAAGCGTATTGTATTTTCCTATTTCGATCATTTTCTTTCAATTTCTAAAGTGCAAAGGTACGAAGTTTGAAAATAGTAAATTCAGAAACCGTCCACAAAAAAACAAAGCCAGAATCCGACGATTATTTTCTTTTTTAGGAGCAGAACTTTCCGTTGTTTCATAACGAGTTGTCCCGCTGTCCGCAGTATCCACGCCCAAAAGCATGGGATACTTGCTTCATTCGGGGCTAGATTATAACGTTTTGTTTTTCAATATGATTGACCATTCAAAATTTCAATGGTGCTAATGATAAACAATCTCTAAAACTCGACAGCAGGGATTTGAAAACCCTGCCAATCCCAGAAGTATTACTTAATAACAACTTCAAACTAATAAAGTATTAATGTTAAAATCATCCGAAATTATAAATACTTAGAAGCTTCATACTTTTTTATTTGTACTTTAGATTTTTAATACGCTCTTAAGCTTAGAATCAGCTTTGAAATAAAAACAATATTTGCATTATCAAGCAAAAATTATCTTTCATTGGTTTAATATTAAACAAAATAACCAACCCAACAACCGAAATAGCGATAGCCGGTATTCAAAATTTTCCAAAACTAATGATTATTTAAAAATTTAAATTTATGAAACAATTATTTAAAATTACCAGCTGCTTACTAATCGTAGTGTCATTGGCTTTAAGTTGTAGTCCTTTATTGAATGCAAACACTACTGATTTCACCACTGGAAAAGTGCAGGAAATTCTATTAGGCAAAGACGGTTACACGGCAAAATTAGCAGCAACCGACAATTCCATTTATTTAGTAACGATAAGTCGAGCCAATTTGTTAGAACCTACACAATATAGAGAGGTATCTACTGGAGAAACTATACAAGTTAAAGGAGATATATTTAAAATTTCAGGCGTTAATCATATGACAGTACGCGTACTGAAATAACGAATAGCCATGAGGAAGTAAACAAGAATCAAAAAAAGTCAATAGGTAGAATCTACTGACTTTTTTATTTTCATACACTGTTTTTTAACTACAATTTCATTCTGCTTCTAAACAAACACCCTAACAATAAACAAAAGTATAATAATCCCTAAAACTGCTGTTTCTGAACCATTGTAAAACCGCCAGTTTGGATTATTACAATTAATGAACTAAAGACTTTGCTTAGTTAAAAACAATTAAAAAGTAGTTTACATGGCTAATCAGACAAATCTTTAAACTAAATTTCATTTATACTTTGTTTTTCTTTTTCACTAACTTTGAAGAAACTAAAAAAATCCTACTAATGAAACCAACCTCTATTCTTTATTTATTATTACTTGTATTCATTTCTCATACCAATTACGCACAAACCACAGTGGATGATCCCGAAATAAAAAAAATGGTTGCCGAAGTCAAATCGGAAAACATGGAAGCTACAGTTCGAAAACTAGTATCGTTTGGAACTCGACATACATTAAGTGACACAAAAAGTAACACCAGAGGCATTGGCGCAGCGCAACGTTGGGTAAAATCGGAATTTGATAAATATGCGCTGGCTTCTGGCGGTAGATTAACTTCGGTTATTGATTTTTTCACCATCAAAGCTGATGGAAGACGCATCGCTGCAGATAGTCAATTAGGAAACGTAATGGCAACGCTAAAAGGTACTGATCCCACTGATGATCGCGTGATGATTATCAGCGGACATTTAGATTCTAGAGCTACAGATGTAATGGATGCCAAATCAGATGCGCCTGGTGCAAATGATGACGCATCAGGAGTAGCCGCCATGATGGAACTTGCCCGAATAATGAGCCAAAGAGAATTTCCTTTTACCTTAATTTTCGTGGCTGTAGTAGGTGAAGAACAAGGGTTATATGGTGCAAAACACCTCGCTGATGTTGCAAAGGACGGAAAATGGAACATAATTGCCATGCTGAATAACGACATGATTGGTAACAGTTTATCAAGCGGAACAATGTTAAGAGACAACACCAGAGTCCGAGTTTTTAGCGAAACTATTCCGTATTTAGAGACCGAAACTGAATCTAAAATGCGTAAATCGACTAATCGTGATAACGACAGTCCGTCCCGACAATTAGCTCGATACATCAAAACAGTGACTAATCAATACGTAGATCAATTGGATATTAATTTAGTATATCGCAACGATCGTTTCTTGCGTGGTGGCGATCACACTCCTTTCAGTCAAAATGGATTTACAGCCATTCGATTTTGTGAAATGAATGAAAATTACGATCACCAACACCAAAACGTACGTAAAGAAAAGGACATTCAATACGGTGATCTTGCTGAGTTTATGGATTTTGAATATTTAAAGAAAGTAACCTGTTCTAACTTGGCTACATTCAGCAATTTAGCCTGGTCTCCAAAGGCGCCAATAAATGTAGGTATTGAAGTAAAAGATTTAACAAATTTCTCCACGTTAGTTTGGACAGCACCAGAAGGAAAATCAGTTTACGGATATCATATTCTAATACGAGAAACAGCATCACAACACTGGGAAAAAACAATTTTTGTAAAAGATACTAAAGCTGAAATCCCGTATTCTAAAGACAATTTTTTGTTTGCAGTGCAGACCGTAGATGCTTTAGGACATTCTAGTCTACCCGTCTTCCCTATTCCAATTCGTTAAGATAATTCTTCTAAATAGCAAAGCGTTCGCAATTAAATTGTGAACGCTTTTTTTATTACAATCTTAGTGCTTTAATTTCTAGTTGTATACATTTTCCTTTTTAAAGTGAACCGTTAGTAAATAATATATAACCACTCTGTATTTATTTCTATTGGATCGACCGTATTTTTCCATTACAGTATCAATTGCAGCATCTAGTTCTGGACCGTCAATAAGACCTAATTTCTTAATTAAGAAATTGTTTTTTACTGTATCTAATTCCGTTTGTTGGCTTCCAGCAACCGTTGCAGAATCATCATTATAAATTGAAGGACCACAACCAATAGTTACTTTTGTCAACAAATCCATGTCTGGGTTTACACCACATTTGTCTTTCAAATCTGCAGCATATTTCACAATTAATTCTTCTCTTGCACTCATAAATAAAAAGTTTAATGTTTGATTAATAGAATTTTACATTCTCAAATTTAAACATTAATTCATATCATTTTATGAATATCAAAAAATATTTATACCAACTCTTTGAAATATTGCAATAAGATGCGATCATTTTCTAAAGTGGGCGTAAAAATTTCTAAAATACTTGGTTTTTCGTTTTGAGCAAACAAAGCAGTCAAGCTTGTTGCCAAATTCGTTTCATCACTGGCGATGCTATATTCAAAACCGTACATTTTTGATAAATGTTCCGCGGTTAAACAATGTGAAGTTTCAAAAAATGTATTAAAAACAGGGCTTTCTTCGTGTCCCGGTAAAATTCTAAAAATTCCTCCTCCACCGTTATTGATTAATATAATCTTGAAATTTTTTGGCGTGTAATTATTCCAAAGCGCATTACTATCATATAAAAAACCAATATCTCCAGTTATAAAAACGGTTTGATTTGCATTGGCTACAGCCGCACCAATAGCCGTAGAGGTGCTTCCGTCAATACCACTAGTACCACGGTTACAATATACTTCAATGGAAGGATCAATATCAATTAATTGTGCGTACCGAATCGCTGAACTGTTACTAATTTGTAAATGACTGTTTTTAGGTAAACCTGCTATCACTTTTTCAAAAACTTTAAAATCCGAAAACGGAATTTTTGCTAAATAAATATCACTTTTGAGTGCACGCAATTTTTTAACAGCATCCATTTGGTGGAAATAAGTGCTTTGTACTACATGTGTCAATGGTAAAAATAAACCAAAAAACACATTGGGATCTACTTCAAAGTGTTTGGTTAGTGCACCAAAAGTATCATAGGCTCTCAAAATATCAATATGCCAGTGGTGTTTGGGTTTGTATTTTCTTAAAAAAGCCTTGATTCGTTTAGAAACGACCATTCCTCCAAAAGTGACTACTATTTCGGGACGAAAATGCTCAAAATCTTCTGGGGTAAAAGGTGTAATTATCGTGTCGATATTGTTGATAAAAGTATCATGATGCAAATTAGAAGTTGTTTCGGTCAACACCACAACCGATTCATCTTTGGCGAAAGCCTCAATTATTTTTCCATCGATTGCATTTGGTTCATTTACTCCAACCAAAATCATTTTTTTAATGGAATTGTTCCAAATCGTTACGAATTCCAAAACGTCTTCAATGGAAATGGCCTGAGTCACATTTGCAGAAGCAGTACTATTCACTTTGACTGCAAGTTCCGAAACAGTTTCATAAAGAGGCTCTTCGAAGGGCGCGTTAATATGAACAGGACCTTTTTGCTTGATAGCTGTGTTGATCGCCTCGTTAATTTTTAAATCATTTGCAGCCGAAACATCCTCAACCAAATTAGCATTGTACAAGCTATGATTTTCAAATACATTTTCTTGACGAATGGTTTGTCCGTCACCAATATCAATTTTACTTTGCGGGCGATCTGCTGAAATCACAATCATAGGAATCTGGCTGTAAAACGCTTCTGCAAAAGCAGGATAATAATTTAGTAAAGCAGAACCCGATGTACAAACTAATACAACTGGTTTTTTTGTTTGTTGAGCCATTCCTAAACCAAAAAAAGCTGCCGCACGCTCATCAGCAATACTGTAACATTGAAAGGCAGGATTGCTTACAAAACCTATTGTTAAAGGTGCATTTCTAGAACCTGGAGAAATAATAATGGTGGTAATTCCTTTGGCCAAACAAATCTCAATAATGCTTTGAGCTAAAGGTATTTTGGGGTATATCATTGTATCAATTTTCTGAAATACAAAGTTACAAACTTGCAATCCTTTTTCCTTAATTTTTAGCTGTTT
>JAYTBZ010000088.1:0-2019 GCA_043736705.1 Flavobacterium sp.
CACATACAATTCGACCGAATGGCTTAAAAAAGTGATTTGGGGCTACAATACGCAAACCTATCGCAATTTTGAAATGGTCATAGCTGACGATGGTTCTCGGCGGGATACCTTCGATTTGATTGAAGAATTGAAAAAAGAAGTTTTTTATCCCATCATTCATGTTTGGCATGAAGACAATGGTTTTCAGAAATCCCAAATTTTAAATAAAGCAATTGTAGCTTCTACCACAGATTATATTATGATGTCTGATGGCGATTGCATTCCACGTCCAGATTTTGTTGAACAACATATAAAATTTAGAGAAGAAGGCTATTTTCTATCTGGTGGTTATCATAAGTTACCCATACAATTATCTAAGGATATTAGCAAATCTGATATTTATGCTGATTTGTGTTTTGATGTTTCTTGGTTAAGAAAACAAGGAATGAAATCTTCATTCAAAAACAATAAAATTAATGCTACAGGTTTAAAAAGTAGTATTCTAAATTTTTTGACCCCTACAACTCCTAGCTGGAATGGCCACAACGCATCAGGTTGGAAAAAAGATATTCTCGCTATTAATGGTTTTGATGAACGAATGCAATATGGCGGACAAGACAGAGAATTAGGGGAACGATTAGTGAATTTTGGCATTAAGCCAAAGCAAATACGATACAGCACAGTTTGTTTGCATCTGGATCATCCTCGTGGATATGCCACTGAAGAATCGATAAATAAGAACAGAAACATCCGTAAAGAAACAAAACTGGAGAAGAAAAAATGGACTGATTTTGGTATCCAAAAAAATAAAAAAGCAACTCATTGAGTTGCTTTTTAGCTATAAATTATTTTTCAAAAAGATATCTAATTCTGGTAGAACTAACTCTGGCGTTAGCTGCTGGTACAATGTGTCAGGATTTTTTTCGATTTTCTTACGTTCTTCAAAAGTAAACTCGTCAAATAGGTTTGGTTTAATTTCCAATAAATGAACCGAATGATGAAATTTTCCGTCCTCGAAACTGGCCCAATGATCTTTATTGACATAAGGTGAGAAAATGGTAAAAGTAGGTTTATTCAATGCTTTGGCAATATGAACCGTTCCTCCTTCATTAGCCACTAATACATCACATTTATTCATGATTTTGATAAAATCACGTATGTTTTCAGCTTTTATATCAAAAATGATGTTCGCTTTATTTTGGCAGAGATTGTAAATTTTTTGTGCTTCGGCTTTTTGGTATGGAGCATAGTTAAACAATATAGATACATCATAGTTAGTGGCTATAAAATCAACCATTTTTGCAATATATTCGTAAGGCATAGATTTTTGGGGTGTACTTCCTAATATACCTAGTACAACTACTTTTTTATTTGAATGCAACTCTAAGTTAGCTTCATTTTTCTCGTTGTCAGTTAAAAATATTTTGGGTTCATAATCTATAGGCTCATAATTACCCGATTGGTTTAACAAATGGATCCGGTCTTCGATAGCCTTACCACAAATTTTTGTTTTCTCTTTCGAAATAGCTACAGGATGGGTATAATAGCCCCAATTTCCGAGTTTTTTTCTGCTTTTATGACCGATAGTTTGTTTGGCTCCAGAAAATTTACAGATTAGTTTACTCTGTGTTTTGGAATAGGGATCAAAAATAATATCATATTTTTCGTTTCTGATCTGGCGAATTAATCGAAATAAAACAGGTAATTTCTTTAACTCTTTATCGTTAATTGAGATAATTTTATCAATATTTGGATTGTTTATGATTACACCATGGGTAAAATCGTATGCCAAAAAATGAACCGTACTTTTTGGGTATTTTGCCTTAAAGTTATTTGCAATTACGGAACTAATCAAAACATCGCCAATGCGCTTGTTTTGTATGATTAAAACTTTTTTCATAAAATTATTTCTAGGTACAAAGTACTATTTTTTATACTTTTAAACCAAATTTAAATAAAACATAGTGCAAGTTATTCTTCATCCCGATTTTAAAAATCAGAAAAATTCTATTCTTCAATTAGTTGCGACTTTTTTTAATG
>JAYTBZ010000089.1:0-4448 GCA_043736705.1 Flavobacterium sp.
GGTTATCCAAAAAGATTTGGTTGATATTCTGCAAGGTGAAGTGAGAAAAAACGGAGTTAGTAATTTGATAATTTCGGTATCCAAGGTTACGGTAACTACGGATCTATCTGTGGCTACAGTTCATTTAAGTGTTTTTCCTCAAGACAAAGCCAAAGAAATTTTAGAGGCAGTGAAGTCGAATTCTAAAAATATAAAACACGATTTATCGCAACGCGTGCGCTTGCAATTGCGTAAGGTTCCTAATCTCGTTTTCTTTATTGATGACTCGCTAGATTACATTGAAAAGATTGACAATGCACTAGCCAATAGAGACAATCCTATTGACAACAGAGACCTTCTAGACAAACGCAGATTTCAATAACATTTGAATTTTCCTTTATACATAGCCAAACGCTACATTCGTAGTAATAGTAAAAACAATGCTATCAATATCATCAATCGTATTGCCAGTATGGGCATTATTGTAGGTGCCATGGCTTTGTTTGTGGTTCTGTCTGTTTTTAGCGGACTAAAAGTTTTTAGCCTTTCGTTTACCAATGAAATTGATCCCGATTTAAAAATAAGCAGCACGCTGGGGAAATCGTTTTTTGTTTCTCCCGATCAAGAACGTAAAATAAAGAATATTGACGGCGTGATTTGTTTTACAAAAATTATTGAAGAACGCGTTTTATTCACTTTTGATGGCAAACAAGAAGTTACTTATTTAAAAGGAGTAGACTTCAATTACACCAAGGTTAACGCTATTGAAAAGAAGCTTTTCAATGGTCAATGGCTGGAATCCAATACCTATCAGGTAGTTGTGGGTTATGGAATTGCCCAAAAATTCTCAATGGGATTATTGGATTTTAATCGGCAATTGGAAGTTCTAGCGCCAAAACCGGGAAAAGGTGCCATTGAAAATCCTGAAGAAGCGTTTAATAAAACCGATCTTATTCCGGTAGGTATTTATGCTATTAGCGAAGACTTAGATTCTAAATATGTTTTTGCTGATTTAGGTTTAGCACAGGAATTACTAGAATACAAAACCAATCAAGTTTCTGGAATTGAAATTAAAACCAAAGCGGGTGTTGATGAAAGTGCCATTACTGACGCACTCCAAACTATTTTCAACAGTAAAATTACAGTAAAAAACAGGGCACAACTCAATGAATCGCTCTATAAAATGTTGAATACAGAGAATATTGCGGTATACTTAATCTTTACATTGGTCATTATTGTAGCGCTCTTCAACTTGATAGGTGCTCTGATTATGATGATTTTAGACAAAAAAGGAAACTTAAAAACCCTTTTTAATCTAGGAACTGAAATAAAGGATTTACGAAAAATATTCTTGCTTCAAGGCACTTTATTGAGTGTTTTTGGCGGAATTATTGGGCTAACCTTGGGAATTATTATTGTACTACTACAAGAACATTTTCAGCTTATAATGATTACTCCTACACTGGCTTATCCTGTAATTTTCTCTCTTGAAAACGTACTGATTGTTATGGGAACCATTGTTACGCTTGGATTTATTGCTTCGCTGATTGCAAGTAGTCGGGTGAGCAAGAAGTTGTTGGAATAATTTTTCCAAACCGCAAATTCGCAAATTTTAAATAAATTACGCTTTAGATTTAGCAAAGATGTTTAATTAATAAGCTATTATAAATTAGCGAATTGGCGGTAGAAGATGATTAATATATACTGCTTAAACCACCTCATATCCAACGTACGCTTCTTCAATCTCATTCAAAGCGTCGAACAATTCTTCTGGACGATCTAGTGTAACTAATTTTTGCTTGTGGGTTTTAAAAGAATGAATTCCCTTAAAATAATTGGTGTAATGCGGACGCGTTTCTACAATTCCTAAGCGTTCTCCTTTCCATTCCATGGCCCAAGTGAGGTGATTGCGAACGGCTTCTACTCGATCAATAACAGTAGGTTTAGCTAAATGTTCACCTGTTTTGAAATAATGTTTGATTTCGTCAAAAATCCAAGGATATCCTATCGCAGCACGACCAATCATAATTCCATCGATGCCATATTCATTTTTATATTGTAATGCTTTTTCAGGGGAATCAATATCGCCATTACCAAAAATAGGCATGGTTATTCGCGGGTTATTTTTTACTCTTGCAATGTGCGACCAATCAGAATGGCCTTTGTACATTTGGGCTCGGGTACGTGCGTGAATGCTTAGGGCTGCAACACCAATATCTTGTAAACGCTCTGCCACCTCATCAATATTTATAGAGTTGTCATCCCAACCCAAACGTGTTTTTACGGTGACTGGCAAATGGGTACCAGCAATAACGGCTTTTGTTAACCGAATCATCAAATCAACATCTTTCAAAACTCCGGCTCCAGCACCTTTGCAAACTACTTTTTTTACGGGACATCCAAAATTGATATCAATAATATCTGGATTTACTGTAGACACAATTTTTGACGATAATTCCATTGCTTCTTCGTCTCCGCCAAAAATTTGGATTCCCACAGGGCGTTCGTAATCAAAAATGTCTAATTTCATTCGGCTTTTGATAGCATCCCGAATTAATCCCTCTGATGAAATAAATTCAGAATACATCATATCGGCACCATGCATTTTGCACAATCTACGAAACGGTGGGTCGCTCACATCTTCCATGGGTGCAAGAAGTAAGGGAAAATCAGGAAGTTCTATGTTGCCTATTTTTATCAAGGGAATTTTTTTTGCAAAATTACACAAATGTTTACACGATTAAAACATTTTCTTTTCAGTTAAGTATTTCCAGTAGCGTTTAGGGACATGTTGTATGTGCAACTTGGTGTTTTTGCGTTCCTTGATGTTGGTATGGTCAAAATATTCCCACCACAATTTTTGATAGTCGATTTCAGTATCTGAGAAAATCTGATTGCTTTTATCATCAAGTGATTTGAGGTTTAGATCCATGGTAATAATTTCCACTTCGTTTAAATCATAGTACACTCCATATTTTCGTCGTAAATCATAAATGATCCATTTTTGATCTTGGTAACGATTTTTAAAATGCTTGATTAGCAAAGTCAGAACATCAAAATCAGGATCAATTTTGGCAAAATAAATACCATCTTTTAATTGTTCGAATCTAATAAAAGCTTCCATTCGGTGCTTTTCTCGTCCTACATTTTTAGTCAATTGCGAAATTTGTAACACGCTTTCGTTCGAAAAATCTTTCATGATATTGACAGTAGGATTCTGAACGGAATAATTAATGACATTAAAAATGACATTCTCCACACCGATTTTCTCCGACAGAAAAGCCCAAATCAAGCAGCGTACGCCATCACTACCCATTTGGGTTTGGAGTTTTTTTACCACGCGATCCGATTTAGATACATCAGTACTGACCACTAGAATGTCAGCAAACAAATTTTGCTGCGTATCATCGGATTTACAGATATTGGGACTTGGATATTTGAATTCGTAAATTTCGAAAACCGCTGTCAACAAACCTTCAAAAGTATTATCGTAAGAAAGTTGTGTCATTGAGTAATGATAACTGATTATCAAATGGTTTTTCGAATTTGGATTTCATATCGCCCAAAATAATTTCTTTGAGATTCAAGGCGTTTAAGAATTTTAAATGCGTGTTTTCATTACTTACCGATATAAAATACTTGGCTCTATTTACCGAAACTCCAATTTTCTTGAGGTGTTCCATCGATAGATTTTGAAAACGGCGTGCATATACAATTTTATGTGCTGATTTGACACCAATTCCCGGAACGCGCAGAATCATTTCCAGCGGTGCATGCTGAATTATTATTGGAAAATGCGTGATGTTTCGCAACGCCCAGCCCATTTTTGGGTCGACCTCTAAATCCAAAAATGGATTATTTTTTTCGAGAATTTCATTGGCTTTAAAGCCGTAAAATCGCATGAGCCAATCGGCCTGATACAACCGGTTTTCACGAATCAACGGTACTTGTGTGCCAATGGCTGGCAAACGAACATCATTAGAAACAGGAACATAACCCGAATAATAAACCCGTTTCATGTTGAAATTATTATAAAAATGATCGGCAACTTGAATGATTTGAAAATCGTTTTCTTGCGTTGCTCCTACGATAACTTGTGTACTTTGACCGGCTGGAGCAAACTTGGGCGTGCTTTTGAATTTTTTCTTTTCTTCTTTATATTGTATCAATTCATTTTTGACAAAACGCATCGGATTGATCATGTCCTGATGATTTTTATCTGGCGCCAATAATTTGAGTCCTGATTCAGTAGGAATTTCGAGATTCATACTCAATCGATCGGCGTACAAACCTGCCTCGCGCATCAATTCATCGCTAGCGCCCGGAATACTTTTTAGGTGAATATAGCCATTAAAATTATACTCTAAGCGCAATTTTTTAGCTACGCGAACCAATCGTTCCATGGTATAATCAGCATTTTTAAAAATCCCTGAACTTAAAAATAAACCTTCGATATAATTTCTTCGGTA
>JAYTBZ010000090.1:0-9944 GCA_043736705.1 Flavobacterium sp.
TGATTAGATTTGTTTTAACCTGACGTCTTTATAGCTTTGAATTGCAAGTTCTCGCGACCAAAAGGATAATTAGAATTTTAAAATGTACCATAATGAAGAAAATATTCCTATCACTTTGTTTTTTAATTGCTTTTATCAATAGCAAAGCACAAAATTTATCTAATACAGAAAAAAAGATCGTTGCCTATATCAATGAGCATTTACCAGAAACTAAAGATTTACTTGTAAAAACAGTCAACATCAATAGTGGAACATTAAATATTGAAGGTGTGAAAAAAGTAGGCGCCATTTATAGTGCAGAGCTTGAAAAAGCTGGACTTAAAAGCGAATGGATAAACTTACCAGATAGTTTGCAACGAGCTGGTCATTTAGTGGCCACCAAAAAAGGAACTAAGGGAAAACGTATCTTTATTATTGGGCATTTAGATACGGTTTTTGAACCAAATATGCCTGCCAATAATTGGACAATGTTAAATGACTCAACAGCCACAGGGCAAGGTGCTATTGATATGAAAGGGGGTGATGTAGTAGTTATTGCAGCATTGCAAGCCTTAAAAAATTTAGGCTTATTAGACAACGCATCAATAATAGTTTATTTTACAGGAGATGAAGAAAGAGCTGGTCTACCCATTAGCGTAAGCCGTAAAGATTTTATAACAAGAGCTCAGCAATGTGATGTAGCATTAGGTTTTGAAACAGCCATCGGTCTCAACACGGTTACAACAGCTCGTCGTGGAGCTAGCAGCTGGACATTAAATGTGACTGCCAAAACTGGCCACTCTCAGGGTATTTTCAGTAGTAATTCTGGCTATGGTGCTATTTATGAATCTGCAAGAATTCTAAATGATTTTCGTTTGCAATTGAGTCAAGAAAAGTATTTGACCTTTAATCCAGGATTGATAGTTGGCGGCTCAGAGGTAAATTATGATGCTGATAAAGCCAAAGGTGATGCACTAGGTAAAACAAATATCATTTCGCCTACAGTTACCGTTGTTGGTGATTTACGTTTCTTGACCGAGGAACAAAAAGAAACAGCCAGAGAAAAAATGAAAGCTATTGTAGCCAATAATCTAAATGGGACAAAGGCTACAATTAGTTTTAGCGATGGTATACCTGGAATGGCTCCAAAAGAAGGTAATAATCGCTTACTTGCAACTATTGATAGTATTTCGCAAGACATGGGAATAGGTAAAGCAGTTGCCGGCGACCCAGGTTCAAGAGGTGCTGGGGATATTTCGTATATAGCTAAATATGTAGATTGCATAGATGGTTTAGGTTCTTCTGGTAAAGGTGCCCATGCTGCTGGTGAAACTATTAACCTAAAAGAATTTCCGTATTTAATTCAACGAGCTGCGATTTTAATTTACAGATTAACGCAAAATTAAAAGACATTTACAGCTTTCTCTCGGAGTAGGAGTTTACAATTGTATGGAATTGAATTCCATTTAAGAATAAACAAGCCTACTTTAAAAAACGCTCAATGTAAAGCAATTAACAACTTTTGTACACAAGAAAGTAGTTATCCCAATTTGTTTATCGAAATTTGCATCTTCAATTTAAACGATCAAAAATGATATTACAAATAGAAACTCCTGCCCTACTTTTTGGTGCTACTTCGCTGATTTTATTGGCGTATACCAACCGTTTCTTGACGCTTGCTACCATTGTGCGTGGGCTGAAAAAAACATATAAAGAAAAAGCAAACGACCTTATTTTATTAGAGATCAAAAATCTAAACCTGCGCTTAACCCTTATTCGAAATATGCAATTAGCAGGCGTATTAAGTTTATTTCTATCTGTTTTTGCGATGCTCCTTTTGTTTTTAGAGCAGCAAACCGCTGGCGTTTATCTTTTTGGTCTAAGTTTATTAGGACTATTAATTTCGTTGGGATTATCATTTTGGGAAATCAGCATTTCTGTGAATGCCTTACGTTTGCATTTAAGTGACTTGAAGCAGCAATAATTTCATAATTTTGCAAAAAAAAGAGCTGTAAAATCAATCTTACAGCTCTTTTAAAATTATTATAAAATATTATTGCGTTATAATTCCTTCTTCTTCTTTCTTCTCTTTGTTTAATAAATTCGGAGTTTCTTTGGCCAATTTATTTTTAGTTGGAATTTTGTAATTCAAGCTAAAGCCAAATTTCCTAGTGTCTTGTTTACTGCTAATTAATAAGGGTGTTTCAAATGCATTGAAAGCATTCCTATTGGTATTCAAAACATCATCCGCAAAAACAGAAAGTGTCAATTGGTCTTTCAAGAACTTTTTAGAAAAGGTCAAATCCAATGAATTCCTAAGAGGTTCTACAGCAATAAAGTAAAAATAATTTCCTTTTGGAACAACGTAATTATAGTTGGCCACAAACTTTATATTTTCTGGAAGTACTATTTGCGACATGAAGTTAAACATCCAAAAACCATTGGTGTCAACATTTGGAATTTGGTGGTATTGGTAGCCTGCATACACGTATAAAAAGTTCATGGTGTCTGGATTCACATTCATTTTCATAGTTTCAGCGAGACCTTTGGTAAACAACATATATGGAATTGGCATGCCCACACTAAAATTATGAATTTTCACTTCGGGAATATTCTCATTTGTATTACTCACTACATCATTATCAAGAGTTACTCTATTTATGACTTGATTCTTTGCAGAACTGATGTTGTAACTAATAAAAGCATAATCAAAGGCGCTTAACTTTACTTCGTAATTATCAAAAATCGTAGGCTGCAGGTTTGGATTACCAGAATAATCTACATTAGGATTTTGATAATTAGTGTTGTTCGGATTTAATGCAGAAGTGCTTGGTAAAGTGATTTTTTTATTATAATTCACATTAAAATTAACAGATGTACTAAAATTATACTGCGCACTTGCATTAGGAAAAAAGCGGAACTGTTTGAATGGACTCAAAACAGCTACATCTGTTCTTCCTGTGATGTTGTAATCTTCGGCACGACCACCAACAATAAAATTTATTTTGTCAAACTTAGTCTGAAATTCTATATACGATGCGGAAGTTCTACGTTTGTATTCTAAGTTTTTGGTTCCCATACTCTTTGCATCAAAAAGCAACTCTTCGTATAATGCGCCAAAACTAATTTTCCCTTCATCTGAAAATTTTATAGGTTGTGAATAATCGAACTTAGCGTTGTATAAATTTTGATTCGAGGAATTATCTAACGTTGACGCTGAACTTCCCACTGGATTTAATTGAAAATCATTGGTATTGTTGTTGTAATTGAATTTAAATTCCAACTTTTTGCCAGCATCTTTAAACTTTTTCTGATATGTCACTACCGCATCTTGGCGTAAGCCCGTGCTTTGAGAAGCATCATTAGTACTAAATCCGGGTCCACTTCCTAATGTATTGCTATCATTATTGTTATGCGTTACATCATAATTAAGCAGCAAACGATCTTTTCCTATATCAAATGTAAGCGCCGATTTGACAAAATTATTTCTTCCGGTACGATCTGCACCGGTTTTAGAAAGTAAGGAATTCATACCATTCTCCTGTTTTTGAAGAGAAGTCCATACAGCGCTTTCTCTATAATTTTGGCCAATATTTAACTGCCATCCAAAATATTTATTCTTGGCACTCAACAAAAGACTGTTGTTCATTCTCCATCGTACGTCGTCATAACTCGTAAAACTTGAACTGTTGGTATAGGTTGCACTCAGGTAGTTTTTTGCGTTTTTATTGGTAATAATATTTAAAATTGCACCACCAGAAGTGGCAGGAAACTCTGCCCCTGGTTGTGTAATAATTTCAATTTTTTCAATCGCATTCGCTGGCATCCCTTCTAGAAAAGCGTTTAACTCATTTGTAGAAATATTAAGTGGTCTGCCGTCCATAAAAACGTCTAGTTGCTTACCTTGGTACATCATTCCCGCAATATCTGAAGCGATTAAACCCGGTAATTTTTTTATCCCTTCGAGTACAGAACCTGTATTCAAATTGGGCTGATCGGCAAAGTTAAATATCGTACGATCTGCTTTTTGTTCTATCGCTTTTTTAGTTTTTATAATGGTAACCTCATTTAATTCGGTTGTTTTTTCAGGAGCTTTTTCGGGAGTAGTTTGAGCCGAAAGGGTATAAAAACTGCTAAGACTCAACAAGATAATTAACTGTATTTTTTTCATGATTTTTATATAGATATCTCATAAGTCCGCGTTTTAAATGATATGTTACAATAACATTGAAAAAAATCTCGACATTAAAATACCAATAAAACTCTAGATTAAACCCTTTAACAATTATTAAGTCCAAGATGTATAGCGATTTACTATTATGAACAACCACACTCTTTGGTCTTTACGACTCGGATATTCAGCACAACAAGCAGCGACCATCAAAATAGTAGGTTTAAAAAACTTTCTGGAGCAATCTTTTGCAACTCCATTTGATGCCAGACTTCCTGATTTTCTGGAAAATAGTCCAAAAACTATCAATGAATATAAAGAACTCCGAAATAAGCTAAAAAACGCGAGTCCTGAGCAAGTAAAGGAAATTCGCAAACAAGAGGGACAATCCACCATTGCCATGAAAGCGTGGTGGATTGAAAAAATGTATACTGATGAATACCCGCTACGCGAAAAAATGACTTGCTTTTGGCATAACCATTTTGTCTCGACTGCTCAAAAAGTAAAAGTGAATTACTGGATTTTTCAACACAACCAAATTTTACGCGAACATGCTTTTGGTAATTTCAAAACCTTGACCAAAGCCATTATTCAAAGCAATGCTATGGTACGCTATCTGGATAATGTGGACAATCGCAAAGGGAAACTGAACGAAAATTTGAGTCGGGAATTACTCGAACTTTTTACACTAGGAATAGGAAATTACTCGGAGGAAGATATAAAGAACGGTGCAAAAGGTTTGGCTGGATTAGGCATTGGAGAAGAAAACGCGGTTTATCGTAGATTTTTTGAAGAGCAAGATAGCTTTGTTTACTTGGGCAAAAATGGAAATTTCAAACTAAATGAAATGGTTGATATTATTTTTGAACAACCTAATATACCGTATTTGGTTACCCGAAAAATCCTAAAATGGTTCCTATACGATCAGCCAAAAGAAGATTTAGTTCGCTATTATGGCGACTATTTCAAGAAAATGAACTTTGAAATCAAACCGCTTTTGATAAAAATTTTCACCGAAGAGTTTACTAAAAATACTGCGGGTTCAAAAATTAAAAATCCGCTGGAATACAGTTTACAAATCATGAATGAACTGAATATTTCCACACCCAATGCCAAGTTAATTGCCTTCTTCATCAAGCAACAAGGCATGGATTTATTTGACCAGCCCAATGTAAAAGGTTGGGACGGCGGTAATTCATGGTTAACTTCACAAGTTTTTCTGCAGCGTAACAACGTAGCTGATTTGCTCTGTAATGGGAAAAATTTAGCACGCGGCATCAAAAATCAAGACACTATGTTGCCGCAAAATAACAATAAGTTACTCCAAGTAAAATTAGATTGGAATACAAATGGGAGTAACAAAGAAATTATTAACGAACTCAAGGACCGCTTGCTGTTTCAAACAGACGATTACAGTCAAGCCGATTTTGAAAAAATACTGAAATATGATTTTGATCCCAAAACAGCGGGTTCTGAAAATGCGGTGATGCGCTTGTTCAATTTTATGATTAAAACACCTGAATTCCAACTGATTTAAAACTACAATTATGAACAGAAGACATTTTTTGACACTGACTGGAACTTTTACTGGTGGTTCACTTCTATTGCCCGATTTTCTCTATTCTTTTGGTTCGCAAAAAAATTTAGTAATTGGTGAACAATGTGTTGTTTTTGTGCAGTTAAATGGTGGAAATGATGGTCTAAACACTTTTATACCTTTTGAAGATGCTTTGTATTATGACTTACGTCCAAAAATCGCGCTCACCAAAGATGAAGTATTGAATGTTTCTAAAGGAATGGCGTTTCATCCTGCCTTGAAAGACTTTGCGCGCATGCAGCAAAACGGAGATTTATCGGTTATTCAAAATGTAGGCTATGCTAATCCTGTGCGTTCTCATTTTCGAAGTCAAGAAATTTGGCAAACCGCTCCAACCAATCAGGAATATTTAAATGAAGGTTGGTTGGGTCGCTATCTCGATTTACAATGCAAAGAACACCAACCTACAGCGGGAATCAACATTGACAGCATTGACAATTTAGCGCTAAAAGGTGAAGAACCCAACTCGATTACTGTCAAGGATCCTAGCCGGTTTATTGCTAAAAACAGACTCGAAAACGAAGGACAATTGTCAAATAATCCACAGTTAGATTTTGTTCGAAAAATAGCAAATTCTGTTATAGAGGGCTCCGATGATATTCAGAAAGCATTAGCAAAATCAACACCCTCCGATATAGTGTATCCAAAAACAGGCTTATCCAAAAACCTAGAATGGATTGCCAAACTGATCAAAGGGAACTTAAATTCGAAAGTATATTACACTTCGCTAGGTGGTTTTGACACGCACGACAACCAACTCGCCATTCATAAAAACAAGCTTACGGAATTGAATAATGCCGTTTTCAGTTTTTATGAGGATTTAAAAAAAGCACAGCTATTGCAAAATGTAACCATTGTAGTATTTTCAGAGTTTGGTCGTCGCGTTAGAGACAACGGAAATGGAACCGACCATGGAACTGCTGCTCCAATGTTTATTATTGGTGGAAATAACCAAGGAAAAATAATTGGTAGAAACCCCAATCTTGCTGATCTAGATCAAGGAGATTTAAAATATGATATCGATTTTAGAAGTGTTTATGCTTCCCTTTTAAAAAACAAATTGGACTTTGATCCTACTCGTATTGGTATACAAAACCCAATCTTGAAAGGACTTTTTTAAGTTTGCTATGAATCACTTTAAAAACCTATCTTTGCCCGCTTTTTAAAATTGAAAAAATGACAAAGAATAGTGTATTAAAAGGAGTTTTCTTAGTGGGTCTCGGTGCAACGAGTTATGGCATGCTAGCCACTTTCGTAAAAATAGCTTACGGAGAAGGTTTTACCACACCCGAAGTTACGATAGCCCAATTTGTATACGGTATTCTGGGAATGTTACTTATTAATATATTTCAAAAAGCAAAAAAAGGAACTGATGTTGTAAAAGCCACCAAGAGGAACATCACACAATTAATGCTTGCAGGCACTTCATTAGGAATGACTAGTATTTTTTATTACTTGGCTGTAAAATACATTCCTGTTTCTATAGCTATTGTTTTATTGATGCAAACCGTTTGGATGGGTGTTTTATTCGAAATGATTTTAGAAAAGAAAAGACCTTCTACACAAAAAATAATTTCTGTCATCATCGTTTTAACGGGAACTGCATTAGCTACAAATCTTATTCAAAGCAAAGTAGAACTAGACTGGCGCGGAATCGTTTTAGGGCTTTTAGCGGCATCATCTTTTACCACCACCATGTTTACCGCTAATCGTGTGGCGACAAATATTTCATCGGCACAAAGAAGTTTGTACATGCTCTTGGGCGGTGCAGTGATTGTAACCGGTTTTGCATTTGCAACACAAACAACAACCTTTAATTTTGAAATTTTCATGAAATGGGGAATAGTTTTAGCACTCTTTGGCACTATTATTCCTCCTTTATTGTTTAATGCAGGTTTCCCATTAACAGGAATTGGTCTTGGAAGTATTGTTTCGGCCTTAGAACTCCCAGTTTCTGTACTTATGGCTTATTTTTTATTGAATGAAAGTGTCACTGTAATCCAATGGATTGGCATTATTTTGATCATTCTGGCTATAGTAATAATGAATGTCAACTTAAAGAAAACTTCTTGATTTCAATTTGAACGGAATTCCATTTATTTCATTTAAATTTTTATAAATTCGTACTAAATAACTTTATTATGAATTTACCTTGGCATTTGTATGTGATGGCTTTTATTTACTTTATTGCGGGCTTGAATCATTTTAGGAACCCTAGATTGTATCTAAAAATTATTCCTCCTTATTTTCCGAATCCAAAAGCACTGAACTACATCAGCGGTTTAGCCGAAATTATTCTGTCCATTGCCTTGTGTATTCCTTCAATTTCAAAATATGGCGCTTGGGGAGTAATTGCTTTATTGATTGCTATTTTCCCAACGCATTTATATATGTATTTTGATAAAAAAGCACGTATGGGATTGCCTAAATGGGTTTTACTTTTGCGTATGCCATTGCAATTATTTCTAATTTTTTGGGCGTACCAATATACTTAATCCTGTGAAATCACTTTTTGAATCCCATTCAGAACCAATTATTTTTGATTTGCCAGACGCTGAGATCATATATTATCCTCAGTTTTTTGATAAAGATGAAGCAGATAAAATTTTTATGCAACTGATGCAGGAAATTCCTTGGCAACAAGATGATATTCGGGTATATGGTAAAATTCATCCGCAACCCCGTTTGACCGCTTTATTTGGAAATGAAGGAAAACCGTATTCATATTCTAATATTACAATGCAACCTCATGCTTGGAATTTGATGTTGCAAAAGCTAAAAACACAAATAGAAGCTGTTGCAGAAACCGATTTTACAACCGTATTACTCAATCAATATCGCGACGGAAAAGACAGCAATGGTTGGCATGCTGACAACGAGAAAGAATTAGGAATAAATCCTATTATTGCTTCCATAAGTTTTGGTGCAGAGCGAACGTTTCAGCTCAAGCACAATTCTATAAAAGACCTCAAAAAAAGTATCGTACTGCAACACGGAAGTTTATTGCTGATGAAAGGAACAACGCAACATTTTTGGAAACATCAAATTCCTAAAACAGCAAAACCTATTGGTTCCAGAATTAATGGTACTTTTCGGGTAATCAAATAATTATTTTAATAAAAAGTATTAAATTTGAAAAAAATGCTTTTTTATGAATGACATAATAGTTTATTTTTCCACCATTCCCTCGTCGCATAGAAGTTTAATTTTAGTAGGAGGTATCACTTTTTTTTGGTTGATTGAAAATGCGTATCCACTTTTTAATTTCACTTATAAAAAATGGCACCATGCAAGCATTAACATCTTCATGACGATTACCACCATTATTGTCAACTTTTGTTTGGCATTTATATTATTACAAACCGCTGATTGGACGATTGCACATAATTTTGGGATTTTGCAGTGGCTCCCCGCTTTACCCGTTTGGCTTTATGCTTTAATCGGGTTGTTATTGTTGGATTTAATTGGAGCCTATTTAGTGCATTTAGTCGAGCATAAAACCAAAGTCTTGTGGCGTTTTCATTTGATTCATCATACAGATACTTGGATTGATACCACAACTGCCAACAGACATCATCCTGGAGAAAGTGTTATTCGGTTTACATTTACCGCATTAGGAGTATTACTAATTGGAAGTCCGATGTGGCTGGTTTTCCTGTATCAAACGCTATCTGTAGTGGCTACACAATTCAACCATGCTAATATTTCACTTCCAAAAAAAGTAGATACTATTTTGAGTTATTTCATTGTCTCACCTGACATGCACAAAGTTCACCATCATTATGTTTTGCCGTATACCGATAGTAATTATGGCAATATATTCTCTATTTGGGATAGGCTTTTTGGAACTTTTATGTCACTTCCCAAAGAGGAAATTATCTATGGAATAGATACTCATCAGAAGCCAGAAGAGCACAATGAACTTAAAAATTTATTAAAAATACCTTTTCAAAAACAGACTCCTAAAAAAGTGGATTAAACAATAAAAAAAAGTGCGTTTTACAGATAAAGTAAAACTTATTTTTCTTAATATTGAAGGTAATTAAAATGCAATTTATTAATCATTAACAACATACTAGAATTAATTTTCACCCGATGAAAAAGAGTAACCGAAAAGAATTGAACTGGGAACAAACAGAAAAACTTGTTACGATGGCTTTAGAAGAAAAAAATCCTTTTGAAATCATCAAAAAAGAA
>JAYTBZ010000091.1:0-9912 GCA_043736705.1 Flavobacterium sp.
CATAATGCTCGGATGGTGAAATTGGTAGACACGCTGGACTTAAAATCCAGTGAACAGCAATGTTCGTGCGGGTTCAAGTCCCGCTCTGAGTACTAAAAAAGCTTCAAACTATGTTTGAAGCTTTTTTTATTTATAGTAATTTATAACTGAGAACAAAGAGAATTTTACAGAAGTAAATTAGAAGCTTCATGTTTAGAATCTGAAATTTAAAATCTAAAATGTCATGGGCGCTTTTGTAATTAGTAAAAGGTATAATGACGAATATAAATTTGTTTTTACTTCTAGAAAGGGAAAAGTTGTTTTTACGAGTTTAAGTTATGAACTTAAGTTTGAGTGTGAGGAAGATATTGAAAAGTTTAAAATTGCAATTGAAACCGCTGACTTTTTAAAGTTTAAGTCTTCCAGTGGAAAATTTTATTTTAAATTGATGCTGGATGACACTCACTTTGCAACAAGTAGAAAATATACTACTTCGTTGCGTTTGCAGAAAGGAATCGATGAAATCATCCGATATGGGGCAAATTCAGAGGTATTGGATTTCTCTGGGAACGATTTTATTTTTTCAGATTAAAAGATTTTGAGCAATACTTTACATAAAAAAGTGAGATGTAAAAATTTAATTTTTATATCTCACTTTTTTAGTAGTCTTATTTTATCGATATAATCGGGAATTATACCCAATAAAAAAGCCATCTCGCATAGCGGATGGCTTTAAAATTTTTAGAATTTAAGTTCTAATTATTTTTTTGCAGCTTCAGTAGCAGTAGCAGCAGCTTCAGTAGCAACAGCAGCAGCAGAATCAACAACAACAGCAGCAGAATCAACTACAGCAGCAGCAGAATCAACAACAGCAGCAGCGTCATCAGCAGGAGCGTCAGCTTTTTTACATGATACAACAGTCAAAACAGCAACAGCAGCTAAACTTAAAAATACTTTTTTCATCTTAATTTAATATAAAAGGTTAATTATTAATTCGTGGCAAAGATATAAATTTTTTAATATGTAAAATATTTTTTTATTTTTTTTTTAAAAAATAATATTTTTTGTCAACGCCAAAATAGATTACAAGTATTGTGCCAACTAAGTTAAATAACTAATAAATGCTTTATATCGTCGTTGAGGTCTTGATTTTACTTTAAGGTTTTCTTTTTCAGTTGTTTGCTTTTCTTAGGTTGAACCAGTTTCAGTTCACTTATTAAATTTTTTGCACCTGCGTATTTATCCATAATAAAAAGTACGAACCGTATATCTACCATGATATTTCTGCAAATACTAGGGTCGTAATAGATGTCACTCATAGTTCCTTCCCACGCTCTGTCAAAATTAAGACCTATTAAGTTTCCATTAGCGTCAATCACCGGACTTCCTGAGTTCCCTCCAGTAGTGTGATTAGTTCCAATAAAACAAACCGGCATTTTACCGTTTTCACCATAAGGACCATAATCTTTATTTTTATAAAGGTCTATTAGTTTAGTTGGAACATCGAATTCATAATCACCAGGGATATATTTTTCCATGACCCCATCTAAATAGCTTATTGAGTTGTATGTTGTAGCATCTTTTGGTTGGTATCCTTTCACCTTTCCATAAGTCACTCTCAAAGTGCTGTTAGCATCTGGGAAAATTCTACTGTCTTTATTCCATTTCAATTGTGCTTTCATATATGTACGTTGGAGTGCAGTAATCTTTAAATTGATTTCATCGAATTTAGGTGCCACTTCTTTTAAATAGTTATCTGCTATGTCTTTAATTAATAGAAAACCGGGATCATTATTTAAGTTTGTCAAAATGGTTTGGGTATCGCCATTCAACAGTTCTTTAAGTCCAGAATAATTCTTCAATTTCGATTTAGAGTAAATTTCTGTAGCCAAGTTTTTTGCATTAGTATTTAGCAAACTTTGAGGTAAATATTGTTTCGGAGATTTGGTTGCGTACAATTCAATCAATTGTTCAAAAACTTTTTCATCAACAGTTGCATTAAAATCTTTGTAAAACGTTTCTAAATCGGTCACTAAATTATTTTTTCGGTCTGTAAAGGATTGCGCGCCTTTGCTTTTGTATACTTGTTCTAATTGGTATAGTTTATAACCGGTGCTTAACAATTCCGTATTGCGGAGAACGATTTCAGTAAAATAGTCTCTAGCCAAAGCGTAAGGAGCTATTTCTGCATAATTTTTATCAAAATCAGCTAATAGTGTTTCGTATTCTTTTTCGTTTCCTGCAGTTATTATTTTTTGTTGAAATGCTTTTTCGGCCTCTTTTTTTACTGTAACAGCGTTTGATTTTTTTAATCCTTGCGTTTCGCCTATCCATTTTTTCCAATAATTGGCAATACTCGCATATTTTGAGGCATATTGTATTTTTATCGCATTGTCTTTTCGCATAAAACCATCGACTACTTTCAAAGCTTTGTCGCGGATTTCAATTTTGGCTGGATTCAATTCGTTTACAATTTGCTCAATGGCAACCGAAGGTAAATATTCATTCGTTTTTCCAGGATATCCAAAAACGAGTGTAAAATCATCTTCAGCTACTCCATCCAATGAAATCGGTAAAAAGTGTTTAGGAGTGTAAGGAACATTATCTTTCGAATACGCCGAAGGATGATTATTTTTATCTGCATAAATTCTAAACAATGAAAAATCTCCCGTATGACGCGGCCAAACCCAATTATCAGTATCAGAGCCAAATTTTCCTATTGATGTTGGTGGAGCACCAACTAGACGAACATCGGTAAAGGTTTCGGTCACAAATAGCATGTATTGATTGCCTTCATAAAACGTACGAATTTTATTTTCCTGCCAGTTCTCTTTTGGTAAGGATTGACTCAATGCTGTAATGTTTTCTTGAATTTTCTTTTGTTTGTCTGCTTCATTAGTTAATGCAGCAGTTCCCTCTAAAACTAATGCGGTAACGTCTTCAATTCTAACAATAAATGCAACAGTTAGATTTTTATTAGGCAATTCGTCTTCCATTTTGTACGCCCAAAATCCATCAGTCAGATAATCATGATTTACAGTTGAGTGCGATTGTATTTGAGAAAAACCGCAATGGTGATTTGTTAAAATTAGTCCTTTTGGAGAAATCACCTCCGAGGTACAGCCTCCGTTAAATTGTGGAACGGCGTCTTTCATACTTGACTGATTGACGTCATAAATGTCTTTAATGGACATTTTCATGCCTAAATTTTTCATTTCAGTTTCATTCATTCCCTTAAGAAGGGAAGGAATCCACATACCGCCTTGTTGGGCTTGTGTCTGGATAATAAATAATAAAAAGATTAGTTTTAAGAATTTCATGTTAATTAATTTAGTTTATATAAATGTGTAATTTATCGCGTACACTGTTTTAATTTTTGGTGCGTAGTTCAGTGGCGTTTTCCTTTCCAAGTACCGCCGTATCTATAAGTGGGTAATAATTTTGATTTTTCGCAGCAAGTTTTGCAAACAAAGATCCAATTTTTTCCAGATGTTATTTGCACCCGAAACATTGTATCGGCTACAATTGTGCAAATTTCACATATTTTGGTTTTCATTTTGCAAGTTTAATTGAGCAGTTTCCTTTTTAAATCAATATGTATTTTTTTTTATACAGATTTCTAAAAAACGAATCTGTTTAATAAAAGTTTTGAAAACTCCATGTTTGATTGTCTTATTAGCAATTTGAATAGGTTTAGAGACGCATTAATTTTCGATTATGAATTTCGAAACCGTGTGCAAGATACAATTTTTGCGCTTTTTTATTATGTGGCTCTACCTCAAGATAGATCAGTTTTAACGATAATTTATGGCTCTCGGCTTTTACAAATTCTATGGCTTTGTTGCCAATGCCTTTTCCGCGTGCTGTTTCAGTGACATATAGTTCATCTAAAAAAGCAATTTTTCCTTGGTATTCAAAACTAAAAATAAAGGTGAGAATAATGTATCCTGCGATTTCAGCATCGGATAAAATGAGCCATGATTGTCCCAAATTTTCATTGGAAATAAATTCTTGCAATAACGATTTAGAAACGTCAATATTAAAGTGGTAATTGTCAATTGCATAAAACTCTTGCATCATGGGTACAATCGTTTCAACGTCAGCAAGTACTAATGGTTTAAATTGAATCATTCAAGATGTGTTTTAGAATGATAGCTGTAGCTCCCTTATTCATTTGTACAAAAGTGCTGCACATATGTCCTTTTTCTTGACGTATGTCGTCATTCCTGATGAGGTTTGTCAGTGCGTCTTCAAGCTCTTTACTATCGGTAATAGCAACACACGCTTCCATATTTACCAATGCGGTTGCTTCTGCAAAATGCGAATAGTTGGGGCCGATGAGTATTGGAACACCAAAGGTTGCCGGTTCCAATACATTGTGAACTCCGGGATTTCCAAAACCGCCGCCTACATAAGCAATATCAGCATAGCTGTAAATTTTTGTCAATATACCAATCGTGTCAATAATAAAAACGTAAAAATCAGCACAGTTTTTTTTCTCTTTTTCAGAGAATAAAAGTGTTTTTTTAGTAATTGAATTTTTTAAATTTTGAATTTGCTCCATTTTGATGTTGTGAGGTGCAATTATAAATTTGACTTTTGATGTGTTCGAATTAATAAAATTAACCAATAAATCTTCATCTTTTGGCCACGTACTTCCTGCCACGACCATTAAAGTATTGTTTTTGAACTGAGCAATATAATCAAGTGTATTGTCTTTTTCAAGAATGGCTGCAACTCGGTCAAATCTGGTATCGCCTGATACTACAACATTTGTTTTGCCCAAGGCATAAAGTAATTTTTTTGAGCTTTCATTTTGAACAAAAAAGTAGGTAAATGTGTTTAATGCTTCTCTGTAAAAACCACCGTACCATTTGAAAAACAGTTGGTTTTTTCTAAAAATTCCAGAAATCAAATAGGTTTTAGTCTCTAGTTTTTTGAGTTCGGCCAAATAATTAGGCCAATATTCATATTTGATAAAAAACACCAAGTCTGGATGGACTAGTTTTGTAAATTGTTGGGCGTTTTTCTTCGTATCTAATGGTAAATAAACCGTAACATCAGCAACCGTATTGTTTTTACGGACTTCATAACCTGAAGGGGAAAAAAAAGTAAGTACGATTTTATGTGATGGGAATTGATTTTTTATTTTTTCGATTACTGGCAGCCCTTGTTCATACTCGCCCAAAGACGCAGCGTGAAACCAAATTGTTTGATCACTAGGATTTATTTTTTTTTCTAAAGTGTTAAATACGGTAGAGCGACCTTTAATGAAAAGTTTCATTTTTGGACTGAAAAAAGCAATGATTGTAATGACAAAACCAGCCAAATGAACCAATAGATTATACAGGAAAAGCATCTTTTAATTTTTGAGGCTAAAATACATTTTCTTTAGGTTTATTGTAATGACTTAAATAGATAAATTTTAGGGATAAGAATCTGTTTTTTTATTTCAAAAGTATAGCCTCTTTTTTTCGGTAGGTTGCATTGGTTTGAATACTTAAATAACTATTTTTGTTTCTAGTTTTGAGAAAGTATTTTCGGGATTTAGAAACGGCAATCTTTCGAACATTAAACAAATAGTGAAATGAAAAAAATTCAAATGGTTGACTTGAAAAGTCAATATGAAAAAATAAAAGGAATTGTAGATAGTTCTATTCAGGAAGTTTTAGATACGAATACTTACATTAATGGTCCAAAAGTACATGAATTTCAAAAATCTTTAGAGGAATATTTAGATGTAAAACACGTTATTCCATGCGCTAATGGGACTGATGCCTTGCAAATTGCCATGATGGGATTGGATCTTAAGCCTGGCGATGAGGTAATTACAACCGATTTTACATTTGCTGCAACCGTAGAAGTAATTGCTTTATTGCAATTGACACCAGTATTAGTTGACGTAGATTTATACAATATGAACATTTCTATTGAAGGAATTAAACGCGCTATTACGCCAAAAACTAAAGCTATAGTTCCGGTACATTTATTCGGTCGTGCGGCAAATATGGAGGCAATTATGGCTGTTGCCAAAGAACATAATTTGTACGTAATTGAAGACAATGCACAAGCCATTGGTGCGAATTGTAAATTTTCGGATGGTACCAAAAAGAAGGCTGGGACTATTGGTCATGTAGGAGCCACTTCGTTTTTTCCTTCAAAAAATTTAGGTTGTTACGGAGATGGTGGAGCGATTTTTACCAATGATGATGCATTAGCACACAAACTACGAGGCATTGTAAATCACGGGATGTACGAGCGATACCATCATGATGTAGTAGGAGTAAACTCAAGATTAGACAGTATACAAGCAGCAGTTTTGAATGCTAAATTACCTTTATTAGATGAATATGGAAAAGCCAGACAAGATGCTGCCCGAAAATATTCGGCGGCTTTTGAAGGGCATAAAAATATCATAGCACCAATCATTTGTGATATTTGCGATTGCCACGTTTTTCACCAATATACCTTGCGAATTATAGATGCTGATAGAAATGGTTTGATGCAACATTTGCTGGATAAAGGGATTCCTTGTGCTATTTATTATCCTATTCCATTGCATTCACAAAAAGCATATTTGGACCCCAGATATAAAGAAGAAGATTTTCCTGTCACGAATCAGTTGGTAAAAGAAGTACTTTCATTACCGATGCACACAGAGTTAGATGATGATCAAATTAAATTCATTACGGATAGCGTTTTAGAATTTTTAAAATAATAAAAAGACGCGATGTTTCGCGTCTTTTTTATGTGGTATAAATACAACAGATGCGGTAATTGCGTTTGTACAAAAAAGTAATCATGAAAATATTAGTTACAGGAGGATTAGGTTTTATTGGCTCTCACACGGTAGTTGAATTACAAAACGAGGGTTTTGAAGTAGTAATTGTAGATAATTTATCAAATACATCTTTGAGTGTGTTGGATGGAATTCAAAATATTACCGGAAAAGTTCCTGCTTTCGAGAAGTTAGACTTACGTGAAAAGGATAAAGTTCAGGATTTTTTCAAAAGACACCATGATATTTCAGGTGTTATACATTTTGCGGCTTCAAAAGCGGTAGGTGAAAGCGTAGAAAATCCGTTGTTGTATTATGAGAATAACATCAATGCTTTGGTTTACATTTTGCAGGAATTGCAGCAAAAACCTAATGCGAATTTTATTTTTAGTTCCTCTTGTACGGTTTATGGTCAAGCCGAAACGATGCCGATTACTGAAAACGCATCGATTAAAATCGCAATGTCACCTTATGGGAACACTAAACAAATTGGCGAGGAAATCATCACTGACACGACTAAAGTCACTAATATCAATGCTATTTTATTGCGTTATTTTAATCCAATAGGGGCACATGCTTCTACTGAAATTGGGGAATTACCTATTGGAGTCCCACAGAATTTAGTGCCGTTTATTACGCAAACTGGTTTTGGACTGAGAGATGAATTGTCGGTTTACGGAGATGATTACCCAACTCCGGATGGAACTGCAATTCGTGATTATATTCACGTAGTAGATTTGGCGAAAGCCCATGTAATTGCATTGCAACGCTTATTGAACAAAAAAAATGAAACCAAAGTTGAGACGTTCAATTTAGGAACTGGAACAGGAAGCTCTGTTTTAGAAGTGATAGCATCCTTTGAAAAAGTAAGTGGGAAATTGTTGCCTTATAAAATTGTGGGTCGTAGGGAAGGGGATATAACGTCGGCATACGCCAATACGGATAAAGCCAATACTGTTTTGGGATGGAAAGCATTATCGACACTTGACGAAGCTATGTCAAGCGCTTGGAAATGGGAACAGAAGATTAGAAAATAAAAGAAGGGCTGTCAAACGATAGCCCTTTTTTAGGTATTATTTTTTTCTGCTTCTTTCAATTTTTCAGCAGCTTCATCCATTTTTCGAGTTTCTTTCTCAAGAACTTCTCCAATTTTAATCTCTATTGAATCAGTTGTAGCATCAATTTTACAGCTGCAGTTTCATTAGCTTCCCCAATTTAATTGCCAATTGCTTCAGTAGCGTCTTTTACTCGATCTTTTGTTTCTTTTTTGCAAGAATTCATCAAAACTGCTATGCAAACTAATCCCAAAAGTACTTTCTTATTTTAAATAATTAGTATCTACTTGTTAGTATAAAGATAAAAAATCCTCATAAAATTTCATTTATGAGGATAGTACATTTATTTTGTAAATTGTAAAATAGTATTAATTAAGCGTTCGAAGTAGCTGCTTCTTTATCAATTTTACCAATAAGCCCAGCCAATACTTTTCCTGGACCTACTTCAGTAAATAAAGTAGCACCGTCAGCAATCATTTGTTGTACTGATTGCGTCCATTTTACTGGTGCTGTCAATTGAATGATTAGGTTATTCTTGATTTCGCTTGGATCTGAAACTGCTTTAGCTGTTACATTTTGGTAAACCGGGCAAATAGGAGTAGAGAACGTAGTTGCCTCAATTGCTGCTGCCAATTCTCCGCGAGCCGGCTCCATCATTGGCGAGTGAAAAGCACCTCCAACTGGTAATAATAAAGCGCGTTTTGCACCCGCTGCTTTCATCGCTTCACATGCTTTTTCTACTGCTGCTGTTTCTCCTGAAATTACTAATTGTCCCGGACAGTTGTAATTTGCTGCTACTACAATTCCGTCAATTGAAGCACAAACTTCTTCTACGATATTATCAGCTAGTCCTAAAACGGCTGCCATTGTAGATGGTTTTATCTCACACGCTTTTTGCATAGCCAATGCTCTTTGAGAAACTAATTTCAATCCGTCCTCAAAAGATAAAGCACCATTAGCAACTAAAGCTGAGAATTCACCTAATGAATGTCCCGCGACCATTTCTGGTTTGAAATCCTCGCCTAAAGTCTTTGCTAAAATTACAGAGTGCAAGAAAACGGCTGGTTGCGTAACTTTAGTCTCTTTTAATTCTTGGGCTGTTCCCTCAAACATGATGTCTGTGATGCGAAATCCTAGAATGACATTTGCTTTCTCGAATAATTCTTTAGCCAGAGTAGAGTTTTCATATAAGTCTTTACCCATCCCTGAAAATTGAGCGCCTTGACCTGGAAATACGTATGCTTTCATTTGTTTATTTTAAAGATTGAAAAAAATTAAGATTGAAAAATAAATTTCAATCGGATTGCAAAAATACTATTTTTTGTGGTATTGTAATTAGGTTCCTATTTTCTTTAAAATTGACTCTTACATTACTGTAACATTTTGAGTCATTAAAGACTAACAACACAGATAAAGACTAAAATATTATGAAAAAGATTGTCACCATTGTTTTCTTACTCCTTTTTGGATTTTTACTTTTTTATACCAACTTACCGGTAATTAATTATGGATTTACTGGTTTTGCTATAATTTTATTAGTGTTAGTTATTCTTGGGGTTTTATTTTCCCTAGGGCTCACAGTTTCTCAGCAAAACAAGCAAGTCAAGATTGTTTCCAGGCCAAACAAGGTTTTGTACGTTTTTTTAGGAGTGCTTTTAGTTTATTGTATTGCACTTCCTTTTGTAACCAGCTTAAAAATGTTTAGAAGTGAGTCGTATCAAAATTTAATAGGAGAGGTTAAAAATGGAGAAAAAATAACCAATCACATTGCGCCAATATCAATTGATAAAATTAGAGTGGTCGATGAGGAGCTTGCTCATCTTCTTGGTGAGAAAATATTAGGTTCGCAACCCGCTTTAGGAAGTCAAGTAGAGCTGGGAGATTTTTGTATCCAAAAAGTAAACAACGACTTGTATTGGGTTGCACCATTGTTACATTCTGGTTTTTTTAAATGGTTTAACAATCAAGAAGGAACTGCAGGATATGTTATGGTTTCGGCAACAAATGAACGCGATGTAAGACTGGTGCAGAATGTAGCAGGTAAAGCCATCAAAATTAAGTACCAGCAAGGCGCTTATTTTCAGAGTGATATTCATAGAC
>JAYTBZ010000092.1:0-4418 GCA_043736705.1 Flavobacterium sp.
GTTTCGCAAACATTCCTTTTCTAGATCTCGACTACTTCTGACTCCGTTGAGATACCCGTATAAATAGATTTTCAAAAACACTTTACTATTAAAACTCGGGCGACCTTCAGTCTTGAGGGTTTTTACTGCAAAACCGATCTTAGAGAGGTCTATAGATTCGACAAAGGCATCTATAAATCGCACCTGATTATCGGGAGCGATAGTGTCTTCTAAACTTGAAATACGCATTTGTTGACGGGAAATTCCTGTGATGTGTTGCATGCTTAAAAATACGAAAAATCTTCTTTTTATACCAGAATTTTGTTATATTTGAGCATAATAATACGGAAGTTTTTTCACAGACTGACATTGGCAGTCATATTATGAAAAAACTACTTAAAACAACCTTTTTAATATCATTCCTAATTCTTTTTACGAATTATGAAAAGAAAATAGATGAAGTACAATTTGAAAAAAATGTGTTGACAGAAGTATTTCCGAAAATAGTTGACTCAATTTGTGTTGATAGCAGAAAAATGGATCCTCCACCGAAATTCGGAATTGAAACTTGGAAAAATGGAAATATAATAAAAGTTGACACTTCAAAAGCTACAAATAAAGAAAGAATTACTTATCATAATTGGAAGAAAGAGCAAAAAAGAGTTGACAATGATACCTCTAAAATAATAATTGGTTTTGACCAATACTTATTAAACTTTGGAGAAAGAAGAGTGAATATTGAATCAAAATTATTGAATTCTAATTTCAGTAATTTTAAATTTGACTATTCAAAGATCAAACTAAATAATAAATTTAAAATAAAAAATATCACTGAATTTCCAAAAGCAGAAAAGCTATTATTAGCTCATAAAGTTTTGTTATATGAGCAAAAATATAATTTTGTGTTTTCGGGTTTTCTTGAAATTTCAAGAATAAAATTTGACAAAAACAAAAAAAGTGGAGTTTTAGAAAGTAGCTTTGCTTATTGCGGAAGATGCGGAAGAGGATATCGAATTTATATTAAAGAAATTAACGGAAAGTGGATAATCGAAAAAATGCAAGACACTTGGATTTCGTAAAAAATACGCCGGCTAACAGCCACTACAACGGATTTGGGCAATAGTCTAAATGGAAAGTTGGTTTTGTATTTGGGATGATTTGCTTCGCCGGTTCGTTATCGCTCGGGTGGCAAATCCGAAGAATGTGCTGAATTTAGTGCTAAAACCGATGTAGTTCCATAACCTTAAAAAACAAAATCAATAAAGTCACGCCATTAAAAAAGTATTCATGATTATTACCTATTTTTTCATATGTAAACAAAAAAGCCCCGTTTGGGGCTTTTTTGTTTACATATGAATTCAAATATTTATTTACTCAAATACATTTTCCTTCTAGAGTACAATTCGTAAAACTGATCATCTTTAAGATCGTCAATAAAGAGGATACTTTCACCTGTAGATTTCATTTCAGGTCCTAATGCTTTGTTCACATTATGGAATTTACTAAAAGAGAAAACTGGTTGCTTAATGGCATATCCTTTCAACTGTGGGTTAAAAGTAAAGTCGGTTACTTTATTGTGACCTAACATTACTTTGGTTGCATAGTTCACATAAGGTTCTCCGTAAGCTTTTGCAATAAACGGCACCGTACGTGACGCTCTAGGATTGGCCTCGATGATGTATACAATGTCGTCTTTAATCGCAAACTGGATGTTGATTAAACCTACTGTTCGTAATGCCAACGCTATTTTCTTAGTATGGTCTTTTATTTGTTGCATGACAAACTCACCCAAATTAAAAGGTGGTAAAGTAGCGTTACTGTCTCCAGAATGCACGCCACAAGGCTCAATGTGCTCCATAATTCCTATGATATACACGTTCTCGCCATCGCAAATGGCATCGGCTTCGGCTTCAATAGCACCATCTAAATAATGGTCTAAAAGCAATTTGTTTCCTGGAATCGTTTTCAATAAATTGATTACATGCTCCTCTAGTTCTTGCTTGTTGATCACGATTTTCATTCCTTGACCGCCTAACACGTACGACGGACGAATCAATAACGGAAAGTCTAACGTATCTGCAAGAGCAGCAGCTTCATCAGCCGTTTCAGCAATTCCAAACTGCGGAAACGGGATATCCAACTCCGTTAACAGTTCCGAAAAACGACCTCTGTCCTCTGCTAAATCCAAAGCATCAAAACTAGTACCTATGATTTTAATTCCGTATTTTGATAATTTCTCGGCTAGTTTTAAAGCAGTTTGCCCGCCCAATTGTACAATAACGCCTTCTGGTTTTTCGTGTTGAATAATATCGTAAATGTGTTCCCAAAAAACGGGTTCAAAATACAATTTATCTGCGGTGTCAAAGTCGGTAGAAACTGTTTCTGGATTACAATTAATCATGATGGTTTCATAGCCGCATTCTTTGGCGGCAAGTACACCATGCACACAGGAATAATCAAACTCTATTCCTTGTCCGATTCTATTTGGCCCTGAGCCAAGAACGACTATTTTCTTTTTATCCGTAACTACACTTTCATTGTCTACATAACGCGTACCATCTGCTTTTTCAATCTCGGCTTCAAAAGTCGAATAGTAATACGGTGTTTTGGCTTTGAATTCGGCAGCACAAGTATCCACCAATTTAAACACACGGTTGATGTTCATGTCCATACGTAAACTGTGTACTTGACTTTCCATGCAACCCATCATGTGCGCAATTTGTCTATCCGCAAAACCTTTTTGTTTCGCTTCCAACAAAATTTCTCTTGGTAAATTCTCTACTTTATAATTTGAAATTTCTTTTTCTAAAGTATGAAGTTCTTCATATTGTTTCAAGAACCACATATCAATTTTTGTAATTTCATGAATGCGACTCAACGGAATTCCGAGAGCAATAGCGTCATAAATCACAAATACACGGTCCCAACTAGCGTAGGTTAATTTCTCTATAATTTGCTCATAATTGGTATAGCCTTTTCCGTCCGCTCCCAAACCATTTCTTTTAATTTCTAAAGATTGTGTGGCCTTATGCAGTGCTTCCTGAAACGAGCGTCCAATTCCCATTACTTCTCCCACGGATTTCATTTGAAGACCTAACGTTCTGTCGGCGCCTTCAAACTTGTCGAAGTTCCAACGTGGTATTTTTACAATCACGTAATCTAAAGTGGGTTCGAACAAAGCCGAGGTTGATTTGGTGATTTGGTTTTGCAATTCATCTAAATTGTATCCCAAAGCCAGTTTAGAAGCAATTTTCGCAATAGGATAACCCGTCGCTTTTGATGCTAATGCTGAGGAACGCGATACACGAGGATTAATCTCAATGGCTACAATATCTTCTTTTTCATCTGGCGAAACGGCAAACTGCACGTTACATCCTCCAGCAAAATTCCCTATGCTTCGCATCATCAAGATAGCATAATCACGCATTCTTTGGAATGTAGTATCCGATAAAGTCATTGCCGGCGCAACCGTAATCGAATCTCCCGTATGAATTCCCATTGGGTCCATATTTTCGATCGAACAAATAATTACTACGTTATCATTCTTATCTCTCAATAATTCCAATTCGTATTCTTTCCAGCCCATAAGCGCTTTATCGATAAGCACTTCATGAATAGGAGACGCTTCTAAACCACGAGTCAAAAGCTCATCAAAATCTTCTTTTTTATATACAATCGCCGCTCCCGTTCCTCCTAATGTAAACGAAGGACGAATCACTAACGGGAAACCAAATTCCTGTGCAATCTCTTTCCCTCTAAGGTAAGACGTACAAATTTCAGCAGGTGCCGATGGAACATTTATTTTTTTTAGCAATTGCTTAAACTGTTCTCTGTCTTCGGTAATGTTAATGGCGTTCACATCAACACCAATCATTTTTACACCAAAATCAGCCCAAATTCCTTTTTCATCAGCTTCAAGACACAAGTTCAAAGCCGTTTGTCCGCCCATTGTTGGTAAAACCGCATCAATTTGAGGATGGGCTTTTAGGATTTCGATGATTGATTTGGTTGTCAACGGTTTCAAGTAGATGTGATCTGCCATAGAGGGATCAGTCATAATAGTAGCTGGGTTCGAGTTGATTAAAATCACCTCTATTCCCTCTTCACGAATAGAACGAGCAGATTGTGATCCTGCATAATCAAATTCACAGGCTTGACCAATTACTATAGGTCCTGAACCTATTATCAAAACGGATTTTATGGAATTGTCTTTTGGCATTTTGTAGTGTGTTGTGTAGTTGTTGTTTTGAAAAAACTAAAGTTACTGCAATCAGTTCTTTTAACTCTAAATCTGGTGTCTTTTTTTACCGACTAGGTATAAAAAAAGGCGATACTAAAAATAGTAACGCCTTATTTATGTTTATACAAACATTATTTTTTGTGTCTTGGTTCACAAGAAACAGTCAATTTATGTCTTCCTTTTGCTCTTCTACGCGCAA
>JAYTBZ010000093.1:0-2002 GCA_043736705.1 Flavobacterium sp.
TACAAAAATGGCTCCACTGGCTACCGGAATTACTACTCGATCTAAAATCCATAACTGTGGTCGCCTAAGAACGTTTTTGCTGAAAAAATACATGGCAACAATAATAGAAATAGCAGCACCATGGCTTGCCAATCCTTGATAGCCAGTGAATTCAAAACTGGGTGAGAAACGAAACGGTAAAATTATTTCAGATAAATGATTGCGATAATACTCCCAATCATAAAAGAAAACGTGACCTAATCGTGCGCCAATTAAAGTGGCAAGTACAGTCCAAATAAACAAAGAATCTAGTTTTTCTAAGGATTCTCCCTCACGTTCAAAAATATGTTTCATGATGTACCAGCCTAATCCAAAAGCAATTACAAACATTAAGCTATAATATCGAATAATAAAAAAGCCTAAATCGATTCCTTCGGAT
Organism: Flavobacterium sp.; assembly: GCA_043736705.1. Classification (GTDB taxonomy): domain Bacteria; phylum Bacteroidota; class Bacteroidia; order Flavobacteriales; family Flavobacteriaceae; genus Flavobacterium. The sequence goes on from JAYTBZ010000093.1 coordinate 419, forward strand.
GGATTCCAAACAATGTTTAAAGCGTGTGTCATTTAGTGTTAAATTTGTTTATTGATCGTAAAAATAGAGATTTAAAGTTCAATTTCTAAATTATAAAAAGTTAATGTTTGTGATTGTATTCTTTTTTAGGAACGGGATCGTAGCCTGTTTTTCCCCAAGGATGACAACTCAAGATGCGCTTTATTCCAAGAAAACCTCCATAAAATAGACCATGAATTTGTAACGCTTCGATCATATAAGAAGAGCAAGTTGGTTGAAATCTACAGGCTGATGGAGTAAAAGGGGAAATAGCAACTTGATAAAACCGAACCAATAATAAAAATGGGTAAACAATTATTTTTGATAACATATTTGGTATTGTTATGTAAAACGTCACTTTTATTCTTCTCAATTGGTTCGTTTAGCAATCGGAACTTAAATACTAAAAGTAGTTCCCTCTTTCCCATCTTTGAGCTGAATTCCTAACGCTATTAGTTGATCACGAATTTGATCTGATAATGCGAAATTCTTATCTTCTCGAGCTTGTTTACGCATATCGATGAGCATATTAACTACACCTTCTAACTTATCTGTATTACCATTGTTTTTTTCTTCTTGTAATCCTAAAACATCAAAAACAAAATCGTTCATTGCTTTTTCAAAAGATAGCAAGTCTTCGGTGTTTATTGTTTCTTTGCCATCTTTCAATACATTTATAAAACGAACGCCTTCAAATAACTGCGCAATTAAAATCGGAGTATTAAAATCGTCATTCATTGCATCATAACACTGTTGTTTCCATGCAGGAATATCAATAGTGCTTTTTGCGTCTGCAACGATATCCTTAATGGAATCCATTGCCTCCATTAATCTTTTATATCCTTTTTCGGCAGCAACAATAGCATCATCAGAAAAATCAAGAATACTTCTGTAGTGTGCTTGTAACATAAAGAATCGAGCTACCGATGCAGAGAAAGCTTTACTTAAAATAGTATTTTCACCAGTCAATATTTCTCTTGGCAAAATATTATTACCAGTAGATTTGGCCATTTTTTTTCCGTTTAAAGTCAACATGTTGGCATGCATCCAGTAATTAACAGGAGTCTGACCGGTGCAGGCTTCATTTTGAGCAATTTCACATTCATGATGCGGGAATTTTAAATCCATTCCACCCCCGTGAATATCAAAATGATTTCCTAAATATTTTGTACTCATAGCAGTACACTCTAGATGCCAACCAGGAAATCCATCGCTCCATGGTGAAGGCCAACGCATAATATGTTGGGGTTCGGCTTTTTTCCAAAGTGCAAAATCTTGTGGATTTCTTTTATCGCTTTGGCCATCAAGATCACGGGTATTGGCGAGCATATCTTCAATATTACGACCGCTCAATTTACCATAATGATTGGTTTCATTGAATTTCACAACGTCAAAATATACAGAACCATTGGCTTCATAACCAATGCCTTTTTCAATAATTTTTTTTACAATTTCAATTTGTTCGATAATGTGTCCCGTTGCAGTAGGCTCAATGCTTGGAGGCAAAAAATTAAATGCATTAAGAATATCATGAAAATCTACCGTGTAGCGCTGCACAATTTCCAT
>JAYTBZ010000094.1:0-2002 GCA_043736705.1 Flavobacterium sp.
TCTTTAAGTGCGAAAACAAAAGGCCAAGAAGGAAAACTTTTATTAGTAAATTCAGATTTGGGTACAATGGAAGCTATTGATCTAATTAAAGACCTCAAAGAAGTAGAATACGCAGAACCTAACTGGATTTACAACCACTCCGCGGTGTCAAATGACACGTATTTCACTAATAGCTCTCTTTGGGGAATGTTAGGATCTACAACTTCTCCATCAAACCAATTTGGTTCAAATGCAGCAGTTGCTTGGGCAAACAATAAGTTAGGATCCGCAACTGTATATATTGGAATCATTGATGAGGGTTATATGTATGACCACGAAGATCTTGCGGCAAATGCTGGTAAAAATCCTGGAGAAGTGGCTGCAAATGGTTTAGATGATGACGGGAATGGCCTTGTTGATGATGTGTATGGCTGGGATTTTGCAGGAAACAACAATACTGTTTTTGACGGAGTTGACGACGACCATGGGACGCACGTAGCAGGTACAATTGGTGCTGTAGGTGGCAATGGAAAAGGCGTTGCTGGAGTTGTATGGAACGTTAAAATGCTAAATGCTAAATTTTTAGGAGCAACAGGTGGGACATCCGCAAATGCAATAAAAGCAGTTGACTATTTCACTGATTTAAAAACAAGACAAGGCTTAAACATTGTAGCTACTAATAACTCTTGGGGAGGAGGAGGATTCTCACAAGCCCTTCAGGATGCAATTGAAAGAGCTAATTCTGCTGGAATATTGTTTATTGCAGCAGCAGGGAATAGTGGAACTAACAACGATGCTACACCAAGTTACCCAGCGAGTTACCCTAATGGAAACATAATTGCAGTTGCATCGATTACTAGTACAGGAGCATTGTCTAGTTTTTCTCAATACGGAGCTACATCAGTAGATATAGGAGCGCCAGGTTCTGGAATTTGGTCAACAGTTCCTGCACGTTCTAAAGGCAAGAATATTTCTAGCTACGCTAGTTACAATGGGACTTCTATGGCAACTCCACATGTTTCTGGTGCAGCTGCTTTATACGCATCATTAAATCCTGGAGCAACAGCAGCGCAAATTAAAGGTGCACTTTTAAATAGTGCTACACCTACTGCATCACTTTCAGGAAAATGTGCAACAGGCGGCCGATTAAATGTAAGTGGATTCTAATATCTTACACTATAATAAAACAAAAAGAGTGCACTAGTTGTACTCTTTTTTTTGTGACTAATGTTTTCCACAGCCTTAAAAAATTCAAATTGTCTAAAATAGTATAAATACAAACCGTAAACTGCCGTCGTTTGATGATACTATTACAGTAAATTATGACTAAAAAATAAGAATAGATCTGTGGATAAAATCTTAAAATAAAATTATGTTGTGCTTGAATACTAATAGTTGTTTTACAATATTAGGATATTTGAAAAGTATGAAAATATTTTCAAAACTAAAATTTCAAATTAAATTCCTATTTTTGAAATCAAATCATAATTTATGTTTAAAACCAAAAAAGAACTTGTCTTTATCATCCTTGCCGGAATATTTATTACTAATGCTGTTACCGCAGAACTCATCGGCGGAAAACTAATACAAATAGGACCGTTTGTAATGAGTATCGGGATTTTACCATGGCCAATTGTTTTCCTGACAACAGATTTAATCAATGAGTATTTTGGAGAAAAAGGAGTCAAAAAACTATCCCTAATTACGGCTGGATTGATTGCCTATTCCTTCCTTATTTTGCTTCTGGCTATAAGCATTCCCGCAGCAAAAGGAATAAGCCCGGTGAGTGACGCACAGTTTACTGCAGTTTTTGGTCAAAGTATGTGGATTATCGTGGGCAGTATTGTTGCTTTCTTAGTTTCACAATTAATCGATGTGACTGTTTTTTGGTTTTTCAAAAATAAAACTGGAAATAATAAGATCTGGCTCAGAGCAACGGGTTCGACTGTTATTTCTCAATTATTCGACTCTTTTATTGTTTTAGGAATTGCTTTTTGGTTGCCTGGAAAAATAAATTTCGATA
>JAYTBZ010000095.1:0-4412 GCA_043736705.1 Flavobacterium sp.
GTTTTAGAATTTCCTAACATTTGAATTTTATAGTCACAAAGAAACTCAAAAAACTTGAAACTTACTAAAATGTCAAAGTTACTCAAATGTTAAATAAATCAAAATACTTTGGAAACTTATACGGTATTTAAAGTTTCCTTCTTACATTTGTACTCGAATTTAACGGTTCAAATTTCCAACTCAAACTTTATAACCATTTATAAAAGTTTAAATACACCACAAGAATTATGAAAACCAAATGGAACATTGACTCCAATCAATCTGATGTTCAGATTAAAATGAGACATTCAATAATCGCTTATTTAGACGGATCCATCAATACATTTGGTGGATATATTGATATTGAAAATAATGAAATTGAAGATGCTTCGATTGAATTCTTTTTAGACGTAAACAACAAAGTTGCTAAACTGGAACAAAAAGATGCACATTTAAAAATGAATGATCTGTTCGATATACATGCATACCCAATGATCAGTTTTAAATCAACTTCCTTTCAAAAAATCAATAAAAATATTAACTTTTTAAAGGGAAACTTGACAATCAAAAACATCACTAAAATGGTGGAACTAGATGCCGAATTTATAGGAATCAATGCTTATAGCGGTAATAAAAAGGCAGGATTTGAAATCACTGGGAAAATAAACCGACAGGATTTTGGTCTCAACTATAATTCCTTTTCGCAAACTAGCGGACTGGCTCTTGGTCAAGACATTAAATTAATTGCAAACCTAGAATTTACTGTTTAATATACCAATCTTAAGGGAATGTTAAATAGCTGTAAATTTTACGGAAACTATTTTAGTATCAAAAGTTTCCTTTGTAACTTTGCGCTTTTATTAAAAATGCTACTTTATTACAACACCCCAACCAATTCAACATAGCCACTATGAAAGATAAAATTATAAATAAAGCAAAAGAAATGTTTTTGAAACTCGGTTTCAAGAGCATCACCATGGATGATATTGCAGGCGAAATGTGTATTTCTAAAAAAACAATTTATAAATATTTTGCCAATAAAGAATTGTTAATCGAAGAAAGCGTACAAGTTATTCATACGGAAGTAAATGCCATTATTGCTGATATTACCTCAAAAGATTTCAATGCCATTGCCGAAAATTTTGCAATAAGGCGCATGTTTGATGATATGTTTAAAGCTACAGACACTTCCCCCATTTATCAATTAAAAAAACATTATCCAGAAGTATATCAAAAAGTACAAACCTATCAAGTAGAAATGTGCCAAACTTGCTTTCGAGAAAACATAAAAAAAGGAATTGAACAAGGCCTCTACCGAAAGGAAATAAATATTGATGCCTATGTCAATTTTTATTACGCATTAATTTTTACAATCAATGAAAATACAAGGTCTGAACGGGAAGCCTTTGCACTAGAAATGCAAGCATTAGAATACCACACCAGAGCAATGGCTACACCAAAAGGGATTGCAGAACTAGAAAAAAATTTACTAAATCCAATTATATAAAAATGAAAAAATCAATTCTTATACTAATTCTAACATTTACCGTTGGCGTCAATGCACAAGAAATAAAAAGCCTCACCTTAAAAGATGCTATTGTATACGCACTTGAAAACAAGGCCGATGCAAAAAAAGCGAGGTTACAAATAACCAAAGGAGAATATGAAATTCAAGAAGTTCGCTCCAGAGCCTTACCACAAATTGCAGCAAATGGTAGCTTAAACTACAACCCTATTTTGCAAACTACCGTAATTGACGGAGCCGGATTTGGAGCACCGGGAACAACAATTCAAGCAGCTTTTGGACAAAAATGGAATTCTACAGCAGGAATATCGCTCAACCAGGCATTATATGACCAAGCCGTGTTTATAGGATTAAAGGCTGCTAAATCAACGCGTGAATTTTATCAAATAAACGCACAATTAACCGAGGAGCAGGTCATAGAACGCGTAGCAAATGCCTATTACCAAGTTTATGTAACGCGCCAAAACTTAACTGTACTAGACAATAATCTTAAAAACACCTCAAAAGTTAAGAATATTATACAAGGACAATACGATAATGGACTAGCCAAAAAAATTGACTTAGACAGAACCTTGGTACGCATATCCAATATCAATACGCTGCGCCAACAAACTCTTAACGCAATTACCTTACAGGAAAATGCCTTGAAATTTTTCATGGGTTTACCCGTAGATACTCGCATTTCTATTCCAGAAACGGAGTTTGAGATTACGCCAAGCGCCCTTTCATTGAATCCAGATACTACAACAAGAACCGAATACCTCTTGTTAAAAAAGAACGAACAATTATTAGAGTACCAAAAAAAATCAATCGAGGCGGCCTATTACCCAAGTTTATCACTTACCGGCGGATACAATTTTATTGGTCAAGGTCCAGAGATGCCTTGGTTCAAAAAACCATCAGACGGAGTGTACTGGTCTGATTTTGCTTCGGTAGGACTCAATTTACGCGTCCCTATTTTTTCAGGATTTGGAACAAAAGCAAGAGTAAGCCTAGCAGATAATAAACTGGCATCAATAAAAGTAGATCTAGAAGAAACAAAACTCGCTTTGGATTTAGAATACAGCAACGCTAGAACTCAAATTGAAAACAGTATTGTGTCCATAAACAATCAAAAAGACAACGCAAAGCTAGCGCAAGAGGTTTTAACAAACACGAACAACAACTACATTCAAGGACTAGCATCATTAACTGATTTACTAGAAGCCGAAAGTGAACTTGTTGTTGCACAAAACAATTACACAACAGCACTGTTAGATTACAAACTAGCTGAAATACAATTAATAAAAGCAAAAGGAGAACTAAAAACATTAACCAATAAATAATCAAAATGAAAAAAATTATCATAACCGTAGTCGTAATTGCTGCCTCATTAGGAATTATTGCTTACATACTTACTAATAACAAAAATGAGAACGAAGCCAAAACAGCTATCGTTGCCGAAAAAAATGCCAGCGTTTCCGTAAAGATTGCAACAGTAAAAACAGAAGAAGTGTCACTTGACTTTGTATCCAATGGAAACTTTGAACCCGTTCAAGAACTGAAATTCTCAGCTGAAAAATCAGGTAAAATAACTAAAATATTGGCCAAGGAAGGAGATTATGTGAGCGTAGGACAAACACTCGCTATTGTTCGTAGTGATGTAGTTAATGTAAATGCACAAAACGCAAACGCTATTTATCAAAACGCGGTGGCTGATTACAACCGTTTTGAAAATGCTTTTAAAACTGGCGGTGTAACCAAACAACAATTAGACCAAGCCAAACTGCAAATGGTTAATGCTAAATCACAACTTACACAAGCCAACATTAACGTAGGTGATACTAGAATCAAAGCGCCAATAAGTGGGTTTATCAATAAAAAACACATTGAGGTAGGATCTATAATTTCCGGAATGCCAGCTACAGAATTATTTGATATTGTAAACGTATCTAAGTTAAAATTGAAAGTAAATGTAAATGAAAGTCAAGTTGCAGGATTAAAAGTAGGAAGCACAACAAATGTAGTTGCAAGCGTATATCCAGATAAAACTTTTTCTGGTAAGATCACTTTTATTGCAGCAAAAGCAGATGAATCCTTGAACTTTCCTGTAGAAATAGAAATTGCTAACAATGCTAGTAAAGATCTAAAAGCGGGAATGTATGGAACGGCTTTGTTTGCCTCTAACAAACAAAAACAGTCATTAATGGTTGTACCAAGAAATGCCTTTGTAGGAAGTGTAAGCAGTAATGAAATTTTTGTAATCGAAAACGGCACAGCAAAGCTAAAAACAGTAACTGCTGGTAGAATTCTAGGTGACAAAGTCGAAATCCTAAACGGTTTATCCGAAGGTGACACCGTTATTGTAACAGGACAAATCAACCTACAAGACGGTACAAAAGTAGAAGTGATCAAATAAGTAATGAAGTTGAAAGTCTTAAAGTCAACAATAAACAGCTCAAAGCCTAAAGCAACCTAAAAACATGAAATTAGCAGAAATATCTATCAAACGTCCCTCATTAGTCATCGTATTATTTACGATACTAACTCTAGGAGGACTGTTCAGCTACAGCCAATTAGGCTATGAGTTGATCCCAAAATTTGAAACCAACGTGATTTCAATTGCAACGGTTTATCCCGGAGCATCACCTAGTGAAGTCGAAAATACCGTTACCAAAAAAATTGAAGACGCGATTTCATCCCTGGAAAACATCAAAAAAATTGATTCTAAATCATTTGAAAGTTTATCTTCGGTTTCGATAACCTTAACATCCAATGCTGATGTAAATATTTCGATGAATGATGCGCAGCGTAAAATAAATGCCATCATCAATGACTTACCAGATGACGCTCAGGCGCCTTCATTAAACAAGTTTTCGTTGAGCGATTTACCAATAATGACCATTGGTGCCAACGGAAAAATGGATGA
>JAYTBZ010000096.1:0-4402 GCA_043736705.1 Flavobacterium sp.
CATTTTCAAACCAAAGAAGAAAGCAACAGAAAACAATTGGAGGATTTTTTGAAATTGTCCAAAACAGAACGTTTTTATCAATTTTTGCGTTTGATGGAAAAAGTAAATCAATTTCCAATGAAGCATAAAAACGACATTAATTCGAATTTTATTATTCAAATAAAAGCTAGCTGATATGTTTCAAAAATGGGAAGAAAATATCAATCAATTCATTTTTACTGCCAATAAACATAATGTAAGAATGTTGATGGTTGGCGGAGGAGCGGTAAATTTTCATGGGTACCAGCGTCATTCCGCGGATGTGGATTTTTGGATAGAGACCACAGATGAAAACTTTAAAAAATTAGTAGCCGTTTTTAATGAAATGGGATATGAAATTGATGATTTCCCCGAAAATGTAAAAAAACAAGAACAAAATATTTCCGTTAAATTCTCTCCTATAGACTTGGATTTAGAATTAATTACAAAATTTTCTGTAAATAAAACTTTTGAAGAAGCATTTGAAAGTAGTGAAGAAGTACAAGTCAATGATAATCTTTTTTTAAAATGGAATGTACTTTCATTAGAGGATTTAATAATAAGCAAAATTAAAGCAAACAGACCTAAGGATTTATTGGATATTCAGCAATTGCGAGAAATAAACAAAAACCAATAAAATTAGGACAATAAAAAACACTGAAAGTATTCAGCATAAGCATGGAAAAAGTAACAGCCAAAAAACACCTCGGTCAGCACTTTCTTAAAGATGAAAGCATTGCCAAAGACATTGCAGACACCTTGAATTTAGAAGGATATGATGATGTACTGGAGATAGGTCCGGGAATGGGTGTTTTGACAAAATATTTGTTGGAAAAACCGGTGAATACTTACGTTATTGAAATCGACACCGAATCAGTAACGTACTTGGACCAAAATTATCCCAAATTAAAAGATAAAATCATATCTAAAGATTTCTTGAAATACAACATCAACGAAATTTTTGAAGGAAAGCAATTCGCGATTATCGGGAATTTTCCATACAATATTTCGACGCAAATTGTATTTAGAACGTTAGAATACCGCGATCAAATTCCAGAGTTTGCTGGAATGTTCCAGAAAGAAGTAGCACAACGTATTTGCGAAAAAAAAGGAACAAAGGCCTATGGAATTTTATCAGTTTTAGTTCAGGCTTTTTATGATGCGGAATATTTGTTTACGGTAGACGAACATGTTTTTATTCCGCCACCAAAGGTGAAATCGGGTGTTTTGCGCTTGCGCAGGAAGAAAGATTATAGCTTGCCTTGCGGCGAAAAGTTGTTTTTTACAGTCGTAAAAACGGCATTTCAGCAACGACGTAAAACTTTACGAAATAGTTTAAAGACTTTAAACTTGTCTGATGCTTTACGGGAAGATGAAATTTTTAACCTTCGACCGGAACAATTAAATGTAGAACAATTTATTGCACTTACTCAAAAAATAGAAGCCGATGGAGTTTAAAATCAGCAAAGTACTAATTCAGGAATTAGAGCAACTTATTCAAAACAAAAACGACCAGCAACTGGAAGTATTATTGAATGATATGCACCATGCTGATATTGCCGAAATTCTAGATGAGCTGGACTTTAATGAAGCGACCTATATCTTTAAAGTTTTAGACAGTGAAAAAACAGCTGAAATTCTTTTAGAGTTAGAAGATGACTTACGTGAAAATATATTAAGCAGGCTTTCGCCAAAGGAAATTGCCGAAGAGCTTGACGAGCTGGAAACCAATGATGCTGCCGATATTATTGCGGAGCTTTCACAAGATTTGAAGGCCGAAGTAATATCCGAGCTTCAAGATGTGGAACATGCTAAAGATATTGTCGATTTATTGCGTTATGACGAGGATACTGCTGGTGGAATCATGCACAAAGAATTGGTTAAAGTAAATGAAAATTGGAATGTACTCACTTGTGTAAAAGAAATGCGAATACAGGCCGAAAATATTTCCAGAGTTCATTCGATTTATGTCGTGGATGACGAAGATAGACTCAAAGGTCGTTTATCGCTTAAAGATTTATTGACAACTTCTTCCAGAACGCCAATTAATGCTGTTTACATCCGAAAATTGAACTCAGTTAAAGTAGATACCGAAGATGTTGAGGTGGCGCGAATAATGCAAAAATACGATCTAGAAGCCATTCCGGTGGTGGATGAATTAGGACGATTAGTAGGTCGCATCACCATTGATGATATTGTGGATGTGATCAAAGATGAAGCCGATGAGGATTACCAGTTAGCCGCAGGTATCTCGCAAGATGTTGAAGCCGATGATAGCATATTTGAACATACAAAAGCGCGCTTGCCGTGGTTAGTTCTAGCATTATTAGGCGGTTTTATTTCGGTAAAAGTGTTGGGTTTATTTGAAGGCGCCATGCTACAACACGGAAATTTATTCTTCTTTACACCATTGATTGCGGCAATGGCAGGAAATGTTGGAGTGCAATCTTCGGCAATTATTGTGCAAGGTTTGGCAAACAATACCTTAAGTGGATCGTTATTCAGTAGATTAGTGAAGGAAGTATCGTTGAGTTTGTTAAACGGAGTAATCCTAGCCACAATATTATTTTTAGGAAGTCATTTCCTGTTGAATGTTGAAATTATTATAGGTGTAATTGTTACCACAGCTTTAATATCTGTGATTATCATTGCCTCTCTAATTGGAACATTTATTCCATTATTACTCGATAAATTTGGGATTGATCCAGCATTAGCTACGGGACCGTTTATTACTACTAGCAATGATATTTGCGGAATTCTGATTTATTTTTCGATAGCTAAATTGATTTTAGGATTTTAAATAAATGCCATAAAAGAATAAAGAATAGTAATTTCAAAAAATTTAAATAAGCTTTTCTTTTAAATTTAGTATTTATATAAATAGAGTTAAATAAAAAAATGGTGTTTAAAGTTTTTGTGGAAGAAAAAAATCAAGGGATAATTTTACTTTGGGTGTATCCTGCTTCTCAAATTCTTAGTTAAACATTACGTAAAGTTCTACTGCTGTGACGAGGAAATTTATTAAAAAGACTAAAAATAATATTCCAAATAAATATTGCTTAGGCATTTGTCAAGATTTTGAAATTAAGTTCTTGAAAAATGCCTAAGCAATAATTTTTTAATAAAGATAAATACAACAAACGGGTTAGTAAATATGATTTCTGGCTAAATCCCGTTCCAACAAGCAGAAATTTAAGCCATTTGATTGCTTAAATCTTTTATTTTTTGCTGGTTTGCTTTTATAGCAGTATGTTGATCTTTAATCATCATTAATTGTTCTGATGATAAATCTTCGGTATGAGCTAAAGCGTCATCATAGGTGTCAAGTGCAGCCTCTTCTCCATATTCACAGGAATTGATTATCGCTTTTCTGTCGCTACCTGTCATAGCAGATTTGATATCCATCCATATTCTAAACAATTTACCGGATGTAGTTGTTCCTTCAATTGCTGTTCCGCCTAGTCTTTTTACTTCAGCAACAAGATCTGATTTGCATTTTAAACTTGTTTCAGTAAAATGAGAAAATAATGTTTTCAAGTCTGTTTCATCAGCCTCTTTTGAAGCAGTTTCGTACCCTTGTATTCGATCGTTATTGATTTGAATTAACGAATTTAATATCTCAATTGATTTTTCGGTGTTCATCTTTTTTTGTATTTATTAAGTGAATTAATTTTCACTTACACAAATGTCAGTATACTTTACGATATAACTTTTACACAATTTTTTTTTAGATTTGCAACATTGACACATTGTTAAGTATTTGACAAACAGAATTTAAATGTATAGTAATCAAAATTTTTAATGCTGAATTCAATGTATTTGTTAGGTGCATAATGTAATGCATTAGTAATTATTTTAGTCATCAATATTGATCATTACTATTTATAAAATTTAGATTTTGCAATGCTTAAGCATTCGTTTTGATGGAGGTAACAGACGAGAACGCGAAGTAGAGAAAGGACAAAAAGATGCTTTAAAAATAAAAAATAGCGGTTACCTATAACGGTATAAACAAAAAAATGATTGTATAAATGAATTACAAGTTTAGATCGAATGTCTAAAAGCAGAAGAGTTTATAATAAATCCAATTGATATGTAGCGCTAATTGCTGATGAAGTGTATTGTAATTAAGTATTAATATACTTTTTTTTTGCTTTAGCGGGTTTCAAATTAAATTTCAGACATAAAAAGCCCAGTGTTCCCGCTACAAAAGAAGCAATCAAAATCGCAATTTTTGAATAGGTAATGACTTCTTCTCCATCATTTTTAAACGCAAGTAACGTTATGAAAATAGACATGGTAAACCCGATACCGCCCAGCATTCCGGCACCTAAAATATTACTCCATTTTAGATCCTTTGGTAACGTACAAATTCCTAAAGTTA
>JAYTBZ010000097.1:0-9816 GCA_043736705.1 Flavobacterium sp.
ATTGCAAATTTACATCGTTGTAGTTGCAATGTATTTAGGACTTTTTATTGTTATTTAATAATTTGAAAGTTATCTTTGTAGCTTATTTTTATTCAAAAAATCAATACTATGCAATCCGATCAATTAAATTATATTCCAATTTTAATGCAGTTTGTCCTTGCTGTAGGATTTGTTGTGGGAACCATTATAGTTTCAGGAAAACTGGGACCAAAAAGATCATCTGAGATTAAGGATAAAAACTTTGAATGCGGTATTGAATCTGTTGGAAATGCGAGAATTCCATTTTCAGTAAAATATTTTCTTGTAGCCATCTTATTTGTTTTATTTGATGTTGAAGTTATCTTCTTGTATCCATGGGCTATCAATTTTAAGGAATTGGGAATGGAAGGAATGGTTAAGATGGTGATTTTTATGTTATTGCTTTTGGTGGGTTTTTTCTACATTATCAAAAAGAAAGCATTAGAGTGGGAGTAAGGATTTATTTTAAATGCTGAATTTTAAATTTTAAAGAATTCCATCTTAATTTATAATTCAAAATTTATAATTCAAAATAATAAAAAATGAGTGATTCAAATATAAATATGGTTGCCCCTCCGGAAGGTGTTGTTGGTGAAGGTTTCTTTGCTACAAAACTGAATGATGTTGTGGGATTGGCTCGTGCAAATTCATTATGGCCTTTACCTTTTGCGACATCTTGTTGCGGAATTGAATTTATGGCAACAATGGCTTCGCATTATGATTTGGCACGATTTGGTTCTGAAAGAGTGAGTTTTTCTCCTCGTCAAGCGGATATGTTAATGGTGATGGGGACAATTTCGAAAAAAATGGCGCCAATCTTGCGCCAGGTTTACGAGCAAATGTCAGAGCCTCGTTGGGTAATTGCTGTTGGAGCTTGTGCTTGTTCTGGTGGAATTTTCGATACGTATTCGGTTTTGCAAGGAATTGATAAAGTAATTCCGGTCGATGTTTATGTTCCTGGCTGCCCGCCAAGACCAGAACAAATTGTTGACGGAGTTATGAAATTGCAAGAGCTGGTTAGAACGGAATCAGTTAGAAGGAGAAGTTCTCCAGAATACCAACAATTATTAGCTTCTTATAATATCAAATAAATAATGGCGCTAGAAACGATACAAATCCAAGATAAATTAGTCGAAACATTCGATTCAGCTGTTTTTGAATTTAAACAGGAAAAAGATATATTTTCATTTGAAGTTGATGTTGATAAAATTACGGCGGTGATTCTTTTTTTGAAAAATGACCCAATATTACGTTTTCATTTTTTAACTGATTTATGTGGGATTCACTATCCTGATAATGATGTTGATCATCAATTTGCAGTGGTGTATCATTTGCACAATTGGTACGAAAATAAAAGAATTAAAATTAAGGCATTTGTCAACGGTGAGAATCCAGAAATAAAAACTATATCAAACATTTTCTTGAGTTCTAACTGGATGGAAAGAGAAACATATGATTTTTATGGGATAAACTTCATTGGTCATCCTCAATTGAAACGTATTTTGAACATGGATGAAATGATTTCTTTTCCAATGCGTAAAGAATTTCCAATGGAAGACAGCGGAAGAACTGATAAAGACGACCGTTTCTTTGGAAGAACAACCGACAATTATTAAAAACACACACTATTATAATTTTTCACATTAAATAAATGTCAGAACTATTATTACCACCAGAGCATCGCTATGCTAAAAGAATAAAAGAACAACTAAACGAAGATGGAAGCGAGCTTTCTATCTTAAATTTAGGGCCAACTCACCCAGCTACACACGGTATTTTTCAAAATATCCTGTTAATGGATGGAGAAAGAATTCTGGAAGCAGAACCAACTATTGGTTATATTCATAGAGCTTTTGAAAAAATCGCTGAAAACCGTCCTTTTTACCAAATCACTCCTCTTACCGATAGAATGAACTATTGTTCATCGCCTATAAATAATATGGGTTGGTGGATGACATTAGAAAAATTATTGGATATTGAAGTTCCTAAAAGAGCACAATATTTAAGGGTTATTGTAATGGAATTGGCAAGAATCACGGATCATATTATTTGTAATTCAATTCTTGGTGTAGATACTGGAGCGTATACTGGATTTTTATATGTATTCCAATTTAGAGAAAAAGTTTATGAAATCTACGAAGAAATTTGTGGTGCTCGTTTGACAACTAATATGGGAAGAATTGGTGGTTTCGAAAGAGATTGGTCACCCAAAGCATTTGAATTATTAAATACGTTTTTAGAAGAATTTCCAGCAGCTTGGAAAGAATTTGAAAACTTATTCGAAAGAAATAGAATTTTTATTGACAGAACTGTAAATGTTGGTTCGATAACAGCTGAGCAAGCTATGGCTTATGGCTTTACAGGTCCGAATTTACGTGCTGCAGGTGTCGATTATGATGTTCGTGTAGCGCAACCCTATTCTTCTTACGAAGATTTCGATTTTGTTATCCCTGTTGGAAAATCAGGCGACACGTACGATCGTTTTTGTGTTCGTAATGCCGAAGTTTGGGAGAGTTTGAGTATCATTCGTCAGGCATTGGCAAAAATGCCAGAAGGGAATGACTTTCATGCTGATGTTCCGGATTATTACCTTCCTCCAAAAGAAGATGTTTACACAAGTATGGAATCGTTAATTTACCATTTCAAAATTGTGATGGGAGAAGTTCCTGTTCCAGTTGCCGAAATATACCATCCTGTTGAAGGTGGGAACGGAGAACTGGGTTTTTATTTGGTTACTGACGGAAGTCGAACGCCTTATAGATTGCATTTCCGCAGACCTTGCTTTATTTACTATCAAGCGTATCCAGAAATGATAAAAGGTGCATTGCTATCGGATGCAATTGTTATTTTGTCAAGTTTAAATGTTATTGCCGGAGAATTAGACGCTTAAAAGATTTCAGATTGTTAATTAACGATTTTAGATTTCAGATTTAAAAAAAATGGAAAGAACGTATCACAAACAAGAAATAAATATAACTGAAGCATTGATGAATCGCATCAATGAATTGATTAGTTATTATCCTGAAGATAAAAGAAAATCGGCATTATTGCCTGTTTTGCATGAAGTTCAAGATGCCCATGAGAATTGGTTGAGCGTAGAATTGATGGACAAGGTTGCCGAAATCCTTTTGATTAAACCAATTGAAGTTTACGAAGTAGTTTCGTTTTATACAATGTATAACCAGAGACCTATTGGAAAATTCATGTTCGAATTTTGTCAAACTTCTCCTTGCTGTTTGAATGGAGTGGAGGATTTAATGGATTATACCTGTGAAAAATTAGGTGTAAAAGTGGGCGAACCTACGCCAGACGGTCTCTTTGAGATTAGAGGAGTTGAATGTTTAGGAGCATGTGGTTATGCTCCAATGATGCAATTAGGCGATTTTTACAAAGAACATTTGACTAAAGAAAAAGTAGATCAGTTAATTGAAGATTGCAAAAACGATACAATACTATTACACGATAAATAATATGTCACAAAAAATATTATTAGATAAAATAAATATTCCAGGAATTAAAACCTACGAAGTTTACCGTCAAAATGGGGGTTATGCTTCAGTAGAAAAAGCCATAAAAACATTAACACCAGACGAAGTGGTCGAAGAAGTAAAAACTTCAGGATTGCGTGGTCGTGGTGGTGCAGGGTTTCCCGCAGGAATGAAATGGAGTTTTATTGATAAAAAATCAGGAAAACCAAGACATTTAGTTTGTAATGCGGATGAATCAGAACCGGGAACGTTCAAGGATCGCTATCTGATGGAATTTATTCCTCATTTATTGATTGAGGGAATGATTACTTCCAGTTATGCTTTGGGTGCAAACCTTTCTTATATCTACATTCGTGGGGAATATATGTGGGTTTATAAAATATTAGAGAGAGCTATTAATGAAGCAAAAGCTGCTGGATTTTTGGGTAAAAATATATTGGGTTCAGGATACGATTTAGAACTTTATGTTCATTGTGGTGCCGGAGCTTACATTTGTGGTGAAGAAACGGCACTTATTGAATCTTTGGAAGGAAAAAGGGGAAATCCTCGTATAAAGCCACCATTTCCTGCCATTTCAGGACTTTGGGCAAACCCAACGGTTGTCAATAACGTAGAAACCATTGCCGCTGTGCCTTGGATAGTTAATAATTCAGGTGCAGAATATGCTAAAATTGGTGTTGGTCGTTCTACAGGAACCAAATTAATTTCCGCTTCAGGACACATCAAAAATCCTGGTGTTTATGAAATTGAATTAGGTTTAAGTGTTTATGAATTCATGAATTCAGATGAATATTTAGGAGGAATGAGTTCTGACAGACCTTTGAAAGCTTTTGTACCAGGAGGAAGTTCTGTTCCCGTTTTACCTGCGAATTTAATTTATAAAACGGCAGCCGGTGAAGATCGTTTGATGTCCTATGAATCGTTAAGTGACGGTGGATTTGCGACGGGTTCTATGTTAGGATCAGGTGGATTTATCGTTTACAATGATACTTCTTGTATCGTTCGTAATACTTGGAATTTCTCTCGTTTTTATCATCATGAAAGCTGCGGACAATGTTCCCCTTGTCGTGAAGGTACAGGATGGATGGAAAAAGTATTGCATAGAATAGAAAATGGTCACGGTCGTGAAGAAGATATCGATTTGCTGTTGAGCATTCAAAGTAAAATTGAAGGAAACACCATTTGTCCATTAGGTGACGCGGCAGCTTGGCCAGTGGCAGCTGCAATTCGTCATTTCAGAGAAGAGTTTGAATACCATATTCGTTTCCCGGAAAAAATAAAAAATAGAGATCATTTTGTTGCGGAGCCTTTTGAAAAAGTAAAGCATTTAGTTTCTAAAGTAATCGTATAAAGTCAAGAATTTCAGAAAATGAAAGTAACCATAGACGGTCAAAGCATCGAAGTAGAACCAGGAACAACTATCCTGCAGGCAGCACGTATGATAGGTGGTGAAGTAGTTCCACCAGCAATGTGCTATTATTCTAAACTAAAAGGTAGCGGTGGAAAATGCCGTTGTTGTTTAGTTGAAGTTGCAAAAGGAAGTGAAGCCGACCCAAGACCAATGCCAAAATTAATGGCATCTTGTGTAACCGGTTGTATGGATGGAATGGAGGTAAATAGCAAATCTTCTGAAAGAGTAACTGAAGCCAGAAAATCAGTAACAGAGTTTTTATTGATCAATCACCCGTTAGATTGTCCGGTTTGTGACCAAGCAGGAGAATGTGATTTGCAAAATTTAAGCTTTGAACACGGGAAATCAGAAACGCGTTTTATTGAAGAAAAAAGAACTTTTGAGCCAGAAAATATTGGTCCAAATATTCAATTGCACATGAACCGTTGTATTCTTTGTTACCGTTGTGTAATGGTTGCAGATCAGTTGACTGACGATCGTGTACATGGAGTAATGGACAGGGGTGATCATTCGAATATCTCGACTTGTATCTCAAAAGCAGTTGATAATGAGTTCTCAGGGAATATGATTGATGTTTGTCCGGTAGGAGCTTTAACAGATAAAACGTTTAGATTTAAATCTAGAGTTTGGTTCAGCAAGCCGTATAATGCACACAGAGATTGCCCTACTTGTTCTGGAAAAACTACCGTTTGGATGTTCGGTGATGAAATTCAACGGGTAACCGGAAGAAAAGATGAGTACCATGAAGTAGATGAATTTATTTGTAATGGATGTCGTTTTGACCACAAAGAGATTGCAGATTGGACTATTGAAGGACCGAGAGCATTCGAAAAAGATTCGGTTATCAACCAAAATAAATACAACAGAAAATTACAAAAAGTAGAAATCGCTACCGAAGATCATATCCTTTTAGGTAGAGAGGAAGATCGTAAGAAAATAAGCATGGTCGAGATTCCATTGACCGAAGAAGACATTATTAATCAAAAAAGTTTGGGTAATAATGGATAGTACTATTATCATAGAAAAAAGTGTCATTATTGTTGCAGTTTTTGCACTGACAATGTTGATGGCAATGTATTCCACTTGGGCTGAACGAAAAGTTGCTGCTTGGCTTCAAGATCGTGTTGGACCAAACAGAGCGGGTCCTTTCGGATTATTTCAACCGCTTGCTGATGGTTTAAAATTATTCTCGAAAGAAGAGTTTGAACCGAATACTCCAAACAGATTTTTGTTTTTTGTAGGTCCTGCAATTGCTATGAGTACGGCTTTGATGACGAGTGCCGTAATTCCTTGGGGAGATAAATTACATTTGTTTGGAAGAGATATTTTATTGCAAGCAACTGATTTAAACATTGGATTGTTATACTTTTTTGGTGTTGTTTCTGTTGGTGTTTACGGAATCATGATTGGTGGTTGGGCATCTAATAATAAGTTCTCTTTGATGGGAGCAGTGCGAGCTGCTTCGCAAATGGTATCTTATGAAGTTGCTATGGGACTTTCGATGATTGCTTTGTTGATGATGACCGGAACGTTGAGTTTAAGAGAGATCTCGGCACAACAAGCAGGAATGAATTGGAATGTGTTTTACCAACCGTTATCTTTTATTATATTTTTAATTTGTGCTTTTGCAGAAACGAACAGAACTCCTTTTGACTTAGCGGAATGCGAAAGTGAATTAATTGGAGGTTACCACACGGAATATTCTTCGATGAAAATGGGATTTTATTTATTTGCTGAATATGCGAATATGTTCATTTCTTCTACTATTTTAGCCGTTTTATTCTTTGGCGGATACAATTATCCGGGTATGAGTTGGGTTGTTGAAAATTGGGGAGTTAATATCGGTAACCTTTTAGGATTTGGTGCCTTGTTCATCAAATTATGTGGATTTATCTTTTTCTACATGTGGGTTCGTTGGACTATTCCAAGATTCAGATATGATCAATTAATGCATTTAGGTTGGAGAATATTAATTCCTTTGTCGATCATTAATATTATAATCACTGGAATTGTAATTTTGCGTGCAGAAATTGCTGCTTATTTAGGATTTTAAGCCCCCCTTAATCCCTGATGGGGAATATTAGGTCAATATATAATTTATACCGAAAAGCCGTAGCCCTGATAGTAGTGGAAATCCTTTTCTGGTTTTTCTTAAAAAACAGAAAAGATTGCAGCGAATAGCAGGATTAAGCTTTAAATAAAAAATAAAATGTCAATAGAAAGTATATCCTTATCGGGAAGGAAAAAGGAAGTCTCTAACAAGGAGATGACTTTTTGGGAAAGAATGTATCTTGTTGCGATTGTCAAAGGTTTGATAATTACGATTCAGCATTTGTTTACCAGAAAAGTAACCATTCAATATCCAGAGCAAGAGCGAGAAATGAGTCCAGTGTATCGTGGACAGCACATGTTGAAGCGTGATGAGCAAGGTCGTGAGAACTGTACTGCTTGTGGTTTATGTGCGTTGTCGTGTCCTGCAGAAGCTATCACGATGAAGGCTGAAGAACGCAGAGCAGACGAAAAACATTTGTATAGAGAAGAAAAATATGCGTCGATATATGAAATCAATATGTTGCGTTGTATTTTTTGTGGATTGTGCGAAGAGGCTTGTCCGAAAGACGCAATTTATCTGACGACTTCTAAAGTATTGGTTCCTTCTAGCTATGAAAGAGAAGATTTTATCTTTGGTAAAGATAAATTAGTCATGCCTTTAGATATCGCAATGCAAAATGCTCAACTTAAAAACGCTAACTAATGTCTACAGTACTTATAATTTTTTGTGTATTGGCTGCTGTCACTTTAGCAACCGCTTTTTTAACTATTTTTAGCAAAAATCCTATTCACAGTGCGATTTATTTAGTGATTTGTTTCTTTTCGATTGCAGGTCATTACTTGTTGTTGAATTCACAATTTTTAGCCATTGTGCATATTATTGTCTATTCGGGAGCGATTATGATCTTGTTTTTATTTACGATCATGTTAATGAATTTAAATGAGGAAAAAGAAGTGCACCGACCTAGAATTACGCGATTAGGAGCTATTGTTTCTTTTTGCTTGATTTGTCTGGTTTTGATTGCCATTTTTATCAACTCAAAACCTATTGTTGGGGAATACGTAACTACCGGCGAAGATTATCAGTCGATCAAAGTGTTGGGTAAAATTCTACTGAATGAATATATGGTTCCATTTGAGTTTGCCTCTATACTACTTTTAGTGGCTATGATTGGAACGGTATTATTGTCTAAAAAAGAAAAATTGCAAAAATAAGATGAACAATATTTTAAACCAGATTGGTATAGAAAATTATATATTCCTGAGTGTTATACTTTTTTGTATTGGCGTTTTTGGGGTTCTGTACAGACGAAATGCCATTATTGTATTTATGTCAATTGAAATTATGTTGAATGCAGTTAACTTATTGTTTGTAGCATTTTCTACTTATCATCAAGATGCACAAGGACAAGTCTTTGTGTTCTTTTCGATGGCTGTTGCTGCAGCAGAAGTTGCGGTTGGATTGGCAATTCTAGTTTCTATTTTTAGAAATTTAGGTTCAATTACAATCGATAATTTAAAAAACTTAAAAGGATAAATGGAAATGAATACCAATATAGCTTTAGTTTTAGTTCTCGCTCCTTTTTTAGGATTTTTAATCAATGTTTTCTTTGGCAAAAGCCTTGGAAAATCACTTTCTGGAATAATTGGAACGTTTTCTGTTTTGGTTTCTTTTATTGCTACTGCTTATTTCTTTAGCGGAATTGCAGCGCAACCGGAAGGAATTCGTATTTCACTTTTTGACTGGATCCAAATCAGTAATTTCAAAGTAGATTTTGGATTTCAATTGGACCAATTGTCTATTTTATGGTTGCTTTTCGTAACCGGAATTGGTGCTTTGATTCATTTATACTCTATCAGCTACATGCACGATGATGAAAATATGCACAAGTTTTTTGCCTATTTAAATCTCTTTATATTCTTCATGATTACTTTGGTAATAGGAAGTAACTTATTAGTAATGTTCATTGGATGGGAAGGCGTAGGTCTTTGCTCGTATTTGTTAATTGGATTCTGGCATAAAAACCAAGAGTATAATGATGCAGCCAAGAAAGCATTCATCATGAACCGTATTGGTGATTTAGGGTTGTTAATTGGAATTTTCATTATAGGAAATTTATTCTCAACTTTAGATTATGCTACTTTAAAAACGGCTATTGCTGGTGCAACGGATTTAAATATGTATTGGCTTTCTGTTGCTGCTTTCGCTTTATTTATTGGCGCTTGTGGTAAATCAGCACAAATTCCATTGTATACTTGGTTGCCAGATGCTATGGCAGGTCCAACACCGGTTTCAGCATTGATTCACGCAGCTACGATGGTTACGGCAGGAATTTTTATGATTACCAGATTAAATTTCTTGTTTGATTTGACTCCGGATGTCCAATCAATAATTGCTATAGTTGGAGTTGTTACTGCTTTAGTTGCTGCAACCATTGGTTTGGTTCAAAATGATATTAAAAAAGTACTAGCTTATTCTACCGTTTCTCAATTGGGATTAATGTTCTTAGCTTTAGGTTTAGGTGCTTATGAAGTGGCTGTTTTTCATGTTATTACACACGCTTTCTTTAAGGCTTGTTTGTTCTTGGGTTCTGGCTCTGTAATTCATGCGTTGCACGGAGAACAAGACATGCGCAAGATGGGTGGCTTGAAAAAAGCGATGCCAATTACATTTGCAACGATGTTGATTGCTTCTTTAGCCATTTCCGGAGTTCCATTGTTCTCTGGTTTTTTCTCAAAGGACGAAATTTTATTAGTGGCTTTCCATCATAATATTCCGTTATGGGTTGTGGCTTCGGTTGCCTCTATAATGACTGCTTTTTATATGTTTCGTTTAATGTTTTTAAC
>JAYTBZ010000098.1:0-4389 GCA_043736705.1 Flavobacterium sp.
TAACTGAAATTTATGCTTTGGATGCTTCCAATGCAACTATTACAGGTAATGAAGATACTGCTGAGTACCAAA
Source organism: Flavobacterium sp. (assembly GCA_043736705.1). GTDB lineage: Bacteria > Bacteroidota > Bacteroidia > Flavobacteriales > Flavobacteriaceae > Flavobacterium. The sequence continues at coordinate 73 of JAYTBZ010000098.1, forward strand.
ATAAGTTGAAAGAAATCAGTAAATCTGGAACTTACAAATCGTTTGTAACTGAAAAAATAATGCCCGCAGAAATCGCTTCGTCCTTGATAGGAAATCTTTATACAGGATCTATTTTTATGGGTTTATTATCGACTTTAGCACATTTTTACGATACTCAAAAAGAAATAGCTGGAAGTACATTTGGTTTCTTAGCCTACGGAAGCGGCTCAAAATCAAAAGTATTTGAAGGAACCATTCAACAGGACTGGCAATTTGCCCTAAAAGACGTAAACCTCTTTGAGACTTTAGAACAAAGCTTTGAAATAAACTTTGAAACCTATGAAAAACTGCATAAAAAAGAACAAAAAATCAGCGTTTGCGCCCCAAAAAACGAATGGATTTTAGATTATACCGAAACTGAAATTCCCAACTTAATAGGAGCACGATATTATAAGTGGGCGGAGTAATTAAAAATGCGATAAAAAAATACCAATAATTCAAACGGGAATTATTGGTACTTTCTCTAATAAACGTTACGTTTTACTAACTGTACTTCGCTACATACTGCTCCACAATTAACGCTGTATTTTCGTTTCGCATTTTTTTCTCTAAATGAATGGGTAGCGAAGCTCTTTCTAAACAATCCTTGACAGCGCAAGTCTCACAAGTCACACCTACAACTTGCTTCTGTACGGAATTGTTCTCCATAAATTTAAATTTCTTTTTCATTCCAGGCGTAATCAAAATCCCTACCGAAATACTGCGGATACAATTGGTTTTGAAAGGATCTGGCGTGGCAGATGAAAAGACTAAATATTCATTTTTACTATTGTCATAACTGGAAATTTGTGCATCAAAAAAATGACTTTTCTGTTGCCTCAAAGACTCCTCAATAGTACGTATAGAAACCCATCGGCGGCAATAATGCTCATTCATCTCATTCGCATGCGGTTCTTGCTGATTGGTAATGTGCAACTCTTTTTTTATCTGATACGTGTCAGTTCCTATTTGATGTGACAAGCGCAGAAAAAATAGATTTTTTAACTGAAAATCTTTAGGTAAAATATTTGTCAATCTTTGGTAAAAAGATTCAGGTGATACGTTAAAACTACTTATCAAAGCAACCATTTCTTGTGGTTTTGGATCTGATTTCGACAGAAAAACATGGAGTTCATCTATTAATTTTTGCCTAGGAATAAGCAAAGCACCTGCAAAATAAGAAGCGTAAAAATTATTGAGGACCTGATCAAAGTTATCAAACTTAATCCAACTAAACGTATACAATCGTTCTGTGATTTGGAGATAATTATAGGCGATTTCTTTGGCTAATATAAAGGCTTTTTGTGGCTCGTCTATATCCTTTGAAAGTAGTAGTGTTTTGCTTTTTGGAACAAAAATAGATCGCAAATCGCCCAACTGATCTTGCTCCGAAAAAACTAGCTCTTCAATAGTATAACCGTATTCTTCAATCAAAATTGCGGTCAGCTCTTCAACAGAAATTTGAACCTCCATATTGACATGAAACGATTGAAAAAATTGTATTACTTTTTGTTCTAAATCTTCAAAATAGTTGGTATGCGCTTCTTGATATGAACGCAAAGAAGCCAAAAAGAAACTCTCTCTTGTCAAGTTGTAATGTTGTGCAATCTCAATAATGGTGCTGATAAACGCATTCACTTTTGCGGGAGCGTTTGCTATAATATCAATCAAATCATTTTCCTGAATTCCAAAAAGATCTAACGGAATCTCTTTCAAAATACCTGATTTTAAAATTTCACCAATCGGGGCCAAATTATTATCCAGCTTTAAAGATACCATACTATCATACGAAACATCCAATTTTTCTGAAAGCAGAATGATTTTATCTGTTTTGGGATACTTTTTCCCTTTTTCAATTTCGTTCAAATACGATTTAGACAAGTCAGTGATTTTAGCTAAGCCAAATAAGGACAAATTTTTATTAGTGCGCGCCTGCTTGAGTTTTAATCCAAAAATCAGCTTGATATAATCCTTTTCTATGTTCATATTTCAAAGATACATTAAAAAAAATTGACGTCAAAAAAATTATTTTTTATTTTTAGCGTACGTTCGCTACTTTTGTAAAAAACTTTTTGTAGTATTGCAGTGTTGAATAATTAAATGTTTCTATAAAAAGTTAATTAGTGTTTCATTAAATAAGTAAAATCATGAGTTTTAAAGAAGTATATTCGGATAATTTGTTAAGTTTTTCAGAAGAAACTACGGAGCGTTACACGGAAATCTTAACTGAAGAAGCGATGGCTTTCTTGTCTTTACTACATGAAAATTTTAATCCACAGCGACTGGATCTTTTAGAAAATCGAAAAAAGCAACAAACTTTATTTGATGCAGGCTCATTGCCTACTTTTCCTGCTGAAACTAAAAACATCAGAGAAAGTAATTGGCGTGCAGCAGCCATTCCTACTGATTTATTAGATCGAAGAGTAGAAATTACTGGTCCTGTAGACCGTAAAATGGTTATCAACGCACTGAATTCTGGTGCAAAAACCTTCATGGCAGATTTTGAAGACAGCACGTCACCAACATGGAGCAATTTAATGTCGGGGCAACAAAATTTAAAAGACGCTGTAAACAAAACCATAACTCTAGAAGATACTGTAAAAAATAAAAAATACAGCTTAAAAGATAAAACTGCCGTGTTGCTCGTGCGACCAAGAGGTTTGCATTTATCTGAAAAAAATATACTCGTTAATGGTCAGCCACTTTCAGGTTCTCTTGTAGATTTTGGCTTATACGCCTTTCACAATCACTTAGAACTGACTAAAAATGGTACGGCGCCTTACTTTTATTTGCCTAAACTAGAACATTATTTAGAAGCCAGATGGTGGAATGAAGTGTTTGAATTTGCACAGGATTATTTGGGCGAACAAAATGGGACGTTCAAAGCCACCGTTTTGATTGAAACGATTACGGCTAGTTTTCAATTAGACGAAATCATTTATGAGCTGAGGGACCATATTGTTGGTTTGAACTGCGGACGATGGGATTACATCTTTTCTTACATCAAAAAATTGCGAAATAACCCAGCATTTATAGTTCCAAACCGCGACCAAGTGACCATGACTTCACCTTTTATGAATACTTATTCACAACTGGTGATTCAAAGATGTCACAAACGTTACATTCACGCTATAGGTGGTATGGCAGCTCAGATTCCGATAAAAAATGACGAAGAGGCAAACAAAATAGCTTTTAATAAAGTTATTGCTGACAAAGAACGTGAGGTAAAAAATGGTCATGATGGCACCTGGGTGGCGCATCCCGATTTAGTTGCACTTGCCATGAACGTATTTGATGAGCACATGCCAGCCAAAAATCAAATTCACGTAAAACGGGAAGATATAAAAGTAACTGAAAGTGATTTACTAGAAACTCCAAAAGGAACTATCACCGTAGAAGGGATTCGAAAAAACATCAGCATATCCGTTTTATACCTTGCTTCATGGCTCAACGGCCAAGGTGCAGCAGCTTTGCACAATTTGATGGAAGATGCCGCTACCGCTGAAATCTCAAGATCGCAATTGTGGCAGTGGCTCCAAAACAAAGTGATTTTAGACAATGGAAAAATATTAAACGAAAGTTATTACCATCGCTTAGCCATGGAGGAATTTGAAAAAATAAGAAATTTAGTTGGGGATGAAAATCATGAAAAACAAAAATACAGACTGGCAGAACAATTATTAGATGAGCTAGTTGTAAACGAAACCTTTATCGAATTTTTAACCCTTACTGGATACAAATACATTTAAAATCAATAGCAATTACATTGCAATTAGCATCAATATACAATTATTAAACACCATTAAACTATTACAAATACTATGAAAACTACTGAAACAAGAATTCAAGAATTAGTTACCGACTGGATTACAAACCCAAGATGGAACGGCATCGAACGCCCTTATACTGCTAAAGAAGTGGTGAAACTACAAGGATCGTATCAAATTGAACACAGTGTCGCCAGAATTGGAGCTAATAACTTGTGGAGTAAACTAAATTCTCAGGATTTTGTGGCTGGACTTGGCGCATTAACTGGAAACCAAGCCATTCAAGAAGTAGAAGCAGGATTAGACGCTATCTATTTGAGCGGTTGGCAAGTAGCAGCAGATGCCAATGTTGCAGGGGAAATGTACCCTGACCAATCTTTATATCCTGCGAACAGCGTTCCATTAGTAGTAAAACGAATTAACAATGCTCTTTTACGTGCAGACCAAATTCAGGTAGTAAACGGAACTACAGACAAAAAAGACTACTTAGTACCTATTGTTGCCGATGCCGAGGCAGGTTTTGGTGGAAACC
>JAYTBZ010000099.1:0-4369 GCA_043736705.1 Flavobacterium sp.
CCACAACTAGTTTTCAAATTGAATTAAATATTCCTAAAAACTTAGAAGCTATTTCTGATTTAAATAGCAGCAAATCAGTTAATGACGCAACGTTTACAAATTATCAATTATCAGGAGATAATAGAACCAATTTCAATCTTATCATTGAACCTAAATTAAATTTTGAAAGTTTTAAAAATAGTACTGTAGAAGTACTGACTAATTTAAAAAATAATAAGTTAGACGCCATTCAAAAAGCAATTGTAATAGATCGAGTTGTGAATTTTACCAATGAATTAATAGGTAAATATCCTCACGAAAAAATTATCGTTTCGCAGACAGACTATGATAAAAATCCTTTTTATGGTTTGAATCAATTGCCGGCTTTTATTAGTCCGTTTTCAGAAGAATTTATTTTTGAAATTAAATTCCTCAAAACCTATCTAAATGAATATCTTAGAACCAGTTTAAAACTAGACCCAAGAAAAGACAATTGGATCTATGATGGTTTGCAGGTATATGCCATGATGAAATATATAGATGAAAATCACCCTGAAACCAAAATGATTGGTAGCCTTTCTAATCTACGCCTATTGAATAGTTTTAATGTTGCCCATATCAGTTTTAATGAGCAGTATAGCTATTTTTATATGTTAATGGCGCGAAGAAATTTAGATCAGCCACTTGGAGATTCAAAGAATACTTTGATCAAATTCAATGAACAAATAGCCAGTAAGTATAAATCTGGTTTGAGTTTACGATTTCTGGATTATTACGTTCAAAATAATGCCGTGTCTAATAGTATTAAACAATTTTATATTCAAAATCAGGTCAAGCAAGTTTCTAGAATAGATTTTGAAATCATACTAAAATCAAATAGTAATACAGATATTAATTGGTTTTTTAAAACTATTATTGATTCCAGAGACATTATAGATTATAAATTTTCTAGTGTAGCAAAAACCAATGACAGCGTTACTTTTTCAATAAAAAATCGAACGGGCACTATAGTTCCAATTCCGGTGTATGGTACAAAAAAAGGTACTGTTGTTTTTAATGAATGGCTTGATTTAACAACGCTTGACAGTACTTTTACGCTTAAGAGAAATGGAGCTGATAAAATAATTCTGAATCTAAAAAATGAGGTTCCCGAATTTAATTTAAGAAATAACTGGAAAAAATTAAATGGTTTTTTCCCGAATAATAGACCCATAAAGTTTGTTTTTATGAAGGATTTAGAAGATCCGTATTACAATCAAGTATTGTATGTACCCTCTATTTCTTATAACTTGTATGACGGAATTACACCCGGATTGCGATTGCATAATAAAACAATTCTCGAAAAACCATTTACTTTTGATATTAATCCTTCCTATTCTACGAGGTCTAATAACTTATCAGGATCTGGTTCTATTGCAGTAAATCAAAATTATCGAAACAGTACCTTATTTAATGTGAGGTATTCCATGAGTGGTTCTTACTTTCATTATGCGCAAGATGCTTCCTATCTTAAACTAAATCCGATGGTTCAATTTCGTATACGAGAGCCTAATTTTAGAGATAATAGAAAACAATTAATTTTATTTAGACAAGTGGTAGTAAACCGGGAAAAAAGCGCTTTTGTAATTGATAACGGACCTTCCAATTACTCCATTTTTAATACGCGGTATGTAAACACCAAAACCGAGGTTACGAATCATTTTAATTTTAATACTGATGTTCAAATATCAGGTGAATTTGGAAAAATAAATGGCGAAATTGAATACCGAAAGCTTTTTGAAAACAACCGTCAGATTAATTTACGTTTTTATGCAGGAAGTTTCCTTTATAATAAGACAACATCTGATTTTTATAGTTATGCAGCAGACCGACCTACTGATTACTTGTTTGATTATAACTATTTAGGACGTTCAGAAAGTACTGGGTTATATAGTCAACAATTCATTTCGGCAGAAGGTGGTTTTAAATCAAAAATAAAAACACCCTTTGCAAATCAATGGATTAGTAGTTTAAATGCTAGTGTGAGTATTTGGAATTGGATTGAAATTTATGGTGATATTGGATTGCTTAAAAATAAAAACCAAAAAGAGCAATTTATATATGATAGTGGCGTAAGACTGAATCTGGTAACAGACTACTTTGAATTGTATTTTCCGGTATATTCTACCAATGGATGGGAAATAACACAAAATAATTACAACGAGAAAATACGATTCATCGTAACTTTTTCTCCTAAAACATTAATCAATCTTTTTAATCGAAAATGGTTCTAATTTAATATAGATTTTAATTATTTTTTAAATTATTCTCACTAATATGATATAAAAATTACATATGTAAAAAAAATATAGTTCATTTTATTAGAATAAATTACTAAAATTTAATTTTATTTTTTTAGAGAATTATGAAAACAACTAGTTTTTAAGTAAATTTGCCTCACTAAGTTATACTTTTCAATTATGATAAAAGAACAAACCAATACTACATTGACATTTGAAGATTTCAAAACCGAAGTACTGAGTGACTACACGTTAGCAATAACGAGCAGAGAATGCAGCCTCTTAGGTCGTAAAGAAGTATTGACTGGAAAAGCTAAATTTGGCATTTTTGGCGATGGAAAAGAAGTGCCACAACTAGCGATGGCAAAAGCCTTCAAAAATGGTGACTTCCGATCCGGTTACTACCGCGACCAAACTTTTATGATGGCAATTGGAGAGTTAACCATGCAACAATTTTTTGCTGGCTTGTATGGCCATACAGATATAGAACAAGAACCAATGTCTGCAGGAAGGCAAATGGGTGGCCACTTTGCTACTCACAGTTTAAATAAAGATGGAAGTTGGAAAAACTTAACCCAACAAAAAAATTCAAGTTCTGATATATCGCCAACGGCAGGACAAATGCCAAGATTATTAGGACTAGCACAAGCATCAAAGATATACAGACAAATTGCCGGAATTCCAAATGCTGAAAATTTTTCTGATCAAGGAAATGAAATTGCTTGGGGAACAATAGGTAACGCAAGTACATCTGAAGGATTGTTTTTTGAAACCATAAACGCTGCAGGTGTATTACAAGTACCAATGGTTATGAGTGTTTGGGATGATGAATATGGGATTTCTGTACATGCAAAGCACCAAACAACCAAAGAAAATATCTCAGAGATTCTAAAAGGGTATCAGAAAGAAGAAGGTACCAATGGTTATGAAATATTGAGAGTTAAAGGTTGGGATTATGCAGACTTAGTTGCTACTTATGAGAAAGCAGCTGCTATTGCTCGTGAAAACCACGTTCCTGTTTTAATCCACGTCAATGAATTAACGCAACCTCAAGGACACTCAAGTTCTGGATCTCATGAACGATATAAAGATGCCAATCGTTTGGCTTGGGAAAGAGATTTCGATTGTATTCGCCAAATGAAACTATGGATGATCGCCATTAACATTGCCTCTCCAGAGGAGATTGATGCCATTGATGCTAATGCTAAAAAAGAAGTTTTAGAAGCAAAAAAAGCGGCATGGAATGCTTTTATCGAACCTATAGCTGAAGAACAAAAACAACTAGTTGGATTGCTTGAAAAGCTGGCTGCAACGAGTAAAAATAAAGATCGGATTGTACAATTTACCACCGATTTAAAAGGGATTAAATCACCATTAAAAAAGGAAATTTTAGTTGTATCACGCAAAGTATTGCGATTAATTCAAAATGAAAACGGTAAAGAAGAACTATCACAATGGATTAGTTCATATACTACAAAAACACAAGAAAAATTTAGTAGCAATCTTTTTTCAGAAACAGATTTAAATGTTTTTTCTGTAGAAAAAGTATTGCCCGTATATCCAGAAAATGCGAAAGAAGATACCGATGGTCGTATGATTTTACGCGATAATTTTGATGCTATATTTACTAAATATCCTGAAACATTGATATTTGGTGAAGATGCAGGAGCTATCGGTGACGTAAATCAAGGGCTGGAAGGAATGCAAGAAAAATATGGAGAGTTACGTGTTGCCGATGTGGGAATACGTGAGGCTACAATACTAGGACAAGGAATTGGTATGGCGTTGCGTGGCTTGCGACCAATTGCTGAAATTCAGTATTTAGATTATTTATTGTATGCCATCCAAATCATGAGTGATGATTTAGCAACACTCAGATACCGAACTGTAGGTAAACAAAAAGCACCATTAATTATACGAACACGTGGCCATCGTTTAGAAGGAATTTGGCATTCAGGGTCTCCTATGGGAATGATCATAAACGCAATTCGAGGAATTCATGTTTTGGTCCCTAGAAATATGACGCAAGCAGCTGGTTTTTATAATAGTTTGCTCGAATGTGATGAACCGGCTTTGGTAATCGAATGCTTGAATGGGTACCGATTAAAAGA
>JAYTBZ010000100.1:0-1974 GCA_043736705.1 Flavobacterium sp.
TTGGTAATTATAGTTTTAGTTTTATTAGCTGTTGCTTTATGGCAATTGACTAAAATATTCGATCTAACGCAAGTTGGTTCCGTTTCAGATAGTTCAGAAGTAGCTACAGATAATGATAATAACGTTCAAGGTTATTTAATGTTTGGGTTTTTAGCTTTTATTTACATTTTTTCAATTTATGGATTATTTAAATGGGGTCCTTTAGTTCTTCATACACCAGCTTCCGCTCATGGTGCTGAAGTTGATAATTTGATGAACATTACTTGGATTCTTATTTTTATTGTTCAAGCGATTACCCAGGTTTTGTTGCATTACTTCGCTTTTAAATATAGAGGTAAGAAAGATCAAAAAGCGCTTTATTTTGCTGATAACAATAAATTAGAAGCTATATGGAGTGTAATACCTGCAGTGGTATTAGCTGGTTTGATTCTTTATGGACTTTTTGCATGGACAAACATTATGTTTGTTGATGAAGATGAAGATACTATAGTTATTGAATTATATGCACAGCAATTCAACTGGAAAGCGAGATATTCAGGAACTGACAATGTATTAGGTAAAGCAAACGTTAGGTTTATTGAGGGTGCTAACGCTGTTGGTGTCGATTTAGCCGATCCTTATGCTCAAGATGATATCGTAGTGACAGAATTACACATTCCAAAAGGAAAAAAAATCCTTTTCAAGATGCGTTCTCAAGATGTTCTACACTCCGCTTATATGCCTTACTTTAGAGCCCAAATGAATTGCGTTCCTGGAATGGTTACTCAATTTGCTTTTGAACCGATCTACACAACGGATGAATACAGAGAGTTACCTTTTATGGTAGAAAAAGTTGCAAATATTAATGCTATTAGAGCCAAAAAAAGCGTCGATCTTGTTGCAAAAGGTGAAACTGCTTTGGATCCTTACACATTTGATTACTTATTACTTTGTAACAAAATCTGTGGAGCTTCTCATTATAATATGCAAATGAAAATTATTGTAGATACCCCTGAGGATTACAGAGCATGGTTAAAAGATAAAGCTACAATTGTTAGTGAAGTAAAAGCGGCATTAGCTGCACCTGCTACACCTGCAGATGGAGTAGATGTTGATACTACAAAAGCTAAAGAAACTGATCTAGTTGCCCCAATGGGTACAAAATAATTAATAAGAAAAATTTAAAGTTAACATATATGTCAGCAGAAGGTCACGATCACGCAATGGATCACGAACACGAACACCACCATAAAGACACTTTTATTACTAAATATATCTTTAGTATTGACCATAAAATGATTGCCAAGCAATACTTGATTACGGGTATCTTCATGGGAATTATTGGAGTTGGTATGTCTATGCTATTTAGAATGCAATTAGCATGGCCAGAGCAATCTTTTAGGATTTTCAATATTTTACTTGGTGATAAATTTGCTCCAAATGGAGTAATGGCTAATGATATTTATTTGGCATTAGTTACCATACACGGGACCATCATGGTATTCTTTGTACTAACGGCTGCCCTTAGTGGTACTTTTAGTAATTTATTGATACCGTTGCAAATTGGTGCCAGAGATATGGCATCGGGATTCATGAATATGATTTCATATTGGTTGTTTTTCATCTCAAGTGTAATTATGATTGGCTCCCTTTTTGTTGAAGCAGGTCCTGCTTCATCAGGATGGACAATTTACCCTCCATTGAGTGCTTTGCCGCAAGCTATTCCAGGTTCTGGTATGGGGATGACTTTATGGTTGGTCTCTATGGCTATATTTATTGCATCTTCTTTAATGGGATCTTTAAATTATGTTGTTACGGTTATTAATTTGAGAACAAAAGGAATGTCAATGACAAGATTGCCACTTACTATTTGGGCGTTCTTTGTTACGGCGATTATCGGAATTGTTTCTTTCCCAGTTTTGTTGTCAGCAGCATTATTGTTAATTTTTGACAGAAGTTTTGGTACTTCATTCTTCCTTTCTGATATTTATATTG
>JAYTBZ010000101.1:0-21710 GCA_043736705.1 Flavobacterium sp.
GGCTGCTGCCAATACTGGAAAAGTGGTCAACTTAAAAAAAGGTCAATTTATGAGTCCTGAAAGCATGAAACATGCCGTTCAGAAAGTGTTGGATTGCAATAATTCTAAAGTTATGGTGACTGATAGAGGCACTATGTTTGGCTATCAAGACATGATTGTTGATTTTAGAGGAATTCCAACCATGCAACACTATGCATCAACGGTACTGGATGTAACGCACTCGTTGCAACAACCCAACCAAACAGCTGGTGTTACAGGCGGAAGACCTGATATGATTGAAACCATTGCAAAAGCAGGAATTGCTGTAGGTGTGGATGGTATTTTTATTGAAACCCATTTTGATCCAGCAAATGCCAAAAGTGATGGTGCCAACATGCTTCATTTAGATTATTTTGAAGGGTTGATGACCAAATTAGTAGCTATCAGACAAACTGTAAATAAATTTTAACTTTATAAAAAGTCCATTGAAAAATATACTATTATATGCAGCATTTTTGGCGTTTGGGTTCATAAATACTGCAAACGCACAAGAAGATATTAAAATTAAAGATAAATATACTGCTCACAATAAAGGCAAATTCTTTGTTTCTTGGGGAGGAAATAGGGATAGTTACACCAAGTCAGATTTGACTTTTAAAGGTAAGGACTATAACTTTACTTTAGACAATGTTACCTCACATGATAAGCCTAAAGGTTGGCATATAGATTACATCAATCCTACTAAAATGACTATCCCTCAAACTAATTTTAGAATGGGGTATTTTATTAATGACCATTACAGCATAGCTTTAGGTGCAGACCATATGAAATATGTTGTAACACAAGATCAAACTGCCAATATTACAGGAACAATTGCGGGAGGCACTCCTTATGATGGGGTTTACAATAATTCACCAATTGTACTTACAGAAGCTTTTTTAAGATTCGAACATACAGATGGTTTGAACTATGTAAATTCTGAATTTTCGAGACATGATGACATTTCTTTCTTATTCAAAATTAAAAATACAGATAAGATCCAAATAAATTTAACAGAAGGCGTAGGCGCTGGTTTTTTATATCCAAAAACCAATTCTACATTATTAGGAAAAGACCGCCATGATGATTATAATGTAGCTGGTTATGGAACATCCTTAAAAGCAGGTTTAGATATTACGCTTTTTAAACACTTTTACATTCAAGGAGAGTTAAAAGGAGGTTACATCAATATGCAGAATATTAGAACTACAAACAGTTCAGAGGACAGTGCATCTCAGGATTTTTTCTTCTTTCAACGTATTATTTCTTTCGGAGGAAAATTCAGGATTTAATTTTTTTTTAAATACTTAAGATGAGGCTGTTGTAATACGACAGCCTTTTTTGTTTAACGACATTTAAATTAAAATTTGTACCTATTTTTGATATTAATCAGTATTTAATGGCTAAATTTGATTTTATTGTTTAATGTTAATTCACTATAAATCAAACAAATAATAAAATTAATATTATATACCCTAATAGTTAGTTTTTTCCGCAAATGACTCCAAACAAAATTAATCCTGATCCTGAAGGTATTTATCACTTTGATAATTTCTTTAATATATCCGCTGATTTTATTTGTATTGCTGGGTTTGACGGCTATTTCAAAAGAATAAATCCTGCTGTTTCTAAAATATTAGGTTACACGGAAGACGAATTATACGCCCGACCAATTAGCAGTTTTGTTTATCACCCCGATCTAAAAGCTACCATTGAATCGAGGGAACAGGTATACAAAAACAATCCTCTATTAAACTTTGAAAATCGCTATGTAACAAAAACGGGGGAGATTATTTGGTTATCATGGACCTCCATGCCTATGGAATCTGAAAAACTGGTATACGCTATAGCTAAAAACATCACTCACAATAAAAGAGTGGAAGAAGAACGAAATTTATTATTATCCAATCTGACACAAATTAATAAAGAACTCACTGTATTATCCCACAAGACATCTCATGATTTAAAATCTCCAATAAATAATATGCTTTCGGTTTTTAATCTTATTGACGTTTCTAAAATCATTGATCCAGAAACATTAGAATTAGTAAACCTACTAAAATTGACCAGTGAGAATTTAAAAAACACTTTGAATGACTCGATTGACCAATTGATTGAAAATGAAAATATAAATACCCAAATTGAAACCATCAATTTACAAGAATCACTTAATGAAGTTCTAATTTCCATTAATTCACTGGTTCATGATTCAAAGGCAATTATTCATGTAAATTTTGACGCTTTTAAAATTATTGACTTTAACAAAGCGTACATGAAAAGTATTTTTTTGAATTTAGTCACTAATTCAATAAAATATGCCAAAACAGATAGTCCACCTAATATAGACATCCAATCAAAAGTAACGGATGGAATTAACCAGCTTATTTTTTCTGATCAAGGTTTAGGTTTTGATTTGGATAAAGTAAAAAATAAAATTTTTGGTTTGTATGAGAAGTTTCATAATAATCAAGAAAGTACTGGTATCGGATTATATTTAGTATACAATCATATTACCAGTTTGGGAGGTCGCATTGCAGTCGAGAGTAAAATAAATGAAGGTGCTACATTCACCATTTCTTTTAAATATTAAAAAAAACAGAATTGTAACACCTTATTAAATTTGGCATTCTTATTTTATAATTCCATTTTGATCTATCAAATACATCAAAGAAGCCATAGTTGCTGCTCCCAGTTCTAATTCCCTTTTATTAACTGCTTCAAAAGTGTCATTTGCAGCGTGGTGGTAATCAAAATAGCGCTGTGAATCAGGTTGCAACCCAGCTTTTACAATCGTATTAGATTTTAAAGGCCCAATATCAACTCCAGAGTGTCCTTTTTCAAATTTGTGAATTAAGTAAGGTTCAAATAAAGAAGCCCAACTACTAATTTTATTAAAATTTGCTTCGTCAGCCTCAATTGAAAAACCCCTTGGTGAAAAACCACCCGAGTCACTTTCTAAAGCAAAAATATGGTTTTCTTTATTTTTGTTAGACTGATTCTCATACTCTTTTCCGCCACGCACGCCGTTTTCTTCATTCATAAACAACACAACACGTATTGTGTTTTTTGGCTTGTAACCAATGTTTTTAAAAATATTTAATACTTCCATACTTTGTACACATCCCGTTCCATCGTCATGAGATCCGTCTCCTAAATCCCACGAATCAAGATGACCACCCACAACCATTATTCGTTCTGGATGCTCCGTTCCTGTTAATTCTCCAACAACATTATAGGACAATACATCATCAAGGGTTTGACACGATTGTTTTAAATAAAAAGTAGCATTAGGATTTGCTTTTAAACTTTTACTCAAAAGTTCTGCCCCGTTTGTACTGATAGCAGCTGCCGGAATTCGTTGATTATTAGCAACATCTCCATAATTAGTAGCACCAGTATGCGGCAGATCATCTAAACGCAAATTCATAGATCTTACGATTACGGCCAAAGCACCTAGTTTTCCCGCTTCTTTAGCACCTGATGATCTTTGATCTACACAACTGCTGTAGGCTTTAAACGTTTCTACAAATTCTGGATTCATAGGTCTATTAAAAAAAACAATCTTTCCTTTGACTTTTGCTTCACCAAGCGCCATTAATTCTTCTAAACTCTTCACTTCGATAACAGTTGTTTTAATACCTGCTTTTGGGGTTGCTACTGAACCACCAAGCGCACAAATCGGAAATGTCATTTTTTGTTTTCCCACTTGTAAATACCCAATTTCTTTTTCGCCTCTCACCCACTTTGGCACCATCACTTCCTGTAAATACACTTTATCTAATCCTAGTGTTTCCAGTTGTGCTTTAGTGTATAAAACTGCTTTTTCAGCTCCAGTTGAACCAGATAATCGAGAACCAATGGTATTAGACAAATGCTCCAACCAAGGATAACATTTTGCATTGACTAAGGAAGATTTATAAATTTCTTTTAAGGCTTGCTCATCTTTAGTTTGTGCAAAAAGTAGCATTCCGTTAAGGAATAGTGATACAAATAAAATTGATTTTTTCATAATTTAATACATTGATAATTAAGTTTTTTCGGTTTCAGTTAAGTGAGCAGTTTCGTAATTCTTTGCGAATATATAATAATCCATTACAAAAAATTGTGCTTTTTTTGGAAAGCAGAATCAAGTATTACTATTTTATACATTCGTTAATAATTCAAAGACCTGATTCGCAATTTCAATTTCTTCATTAGTAGAAATGACTAATATTTTAGTCCTAGAATCAGGTTTGTTGATTTCTCGAATTGCTTTCGAACGAATTTCATTTTTGGATTCGTCCAGATTGATTCCGAAATACTCCATATCCGTGCATACCAACTTGCGTATGTAAGCGGAATTTTCTCCAATTCCTGCTGTGAAAATAATTGCATCTAAGCCATTTAAAACAGCTGCGTAAGAACCTATATATTTCTTTATTCGGTAGGCATTCATGGCTAGAGCCAACTGACAATCGGCATTTCCGTTTTCCGCATTAGCCTCAATATCTCTTAAATCGCTGTAGCCAGTAAGTCCCAGCATGCCGCTTTGTTTTTGCAACATTGTATTGACAGCCTCTAGCGAATATCCTAATGTATTAACCAGATAAAAAATTACAGATTGATCCACATCACCGCTTCGAGTTCCCATAATCAATCCGTTCATTGGACCAAAACCCAACGTATGATCAATACTTTTTCCGTCTTTTATAGCAGTCATACTACAACCATTACCTAAATGTATAGTGATAATTTTAGCCCCATTATTATTATTCGCATTTTGCTTTAGATATTGAATCGCTTTTTCTGAAACATATTTGTGACTTGTTCCGTGAAAACCGTAAACGCGAATTTTATTTTCAATCAATAGGTAGTTAGGAAGTGCATATTGATGTGCTACAACAGGAATAGTCTGGTGAAAAGCCGTATCAAAAACAGCCACTTGTTTTGCTAAACTAAAAATTTCCTCGGCAACAATTATCCCTTCTAAATTAGCAGGATTGTGCAAGGGTGCCAAATCAAAAAGCTGCCTGATTTTATCTTTTACTTCGCTCGTAATGACTACCGTATTCGAAAAAGCGCTTCCGCCATGCACTACTCGATGACCAACCGCTTCAATTTCATCCGTACTCTTTATAACACCCAATTTTTCATCCATCAAAAGTTGGGCGATTTTTTCTAAACCAATTTTATGGTTGGCAATAGGCAAGGTTTCTTCTAATTTAGTCGAATCCGTTATGTAAGTTAAATTGGAAGTTTCCAGTCCTATTCTGTCTATCATCCCAGAACAAATAACTTCATTTTCCGGCATATTGATTAATTGGAACTTGATAGAGGAACTCCCTGAGTTTATAATTACTATTTTCATTTTTTTTAAAGTTGCTAAGGTACTAAGTTGCTAAGTTTTTTTTACAAAAGGCTCAAAGAAGCAAAACTCATAATTAATAATTCACAATTCATAATTGATTTACAATCCCTGTGCTTGAATCGCCGTAATCACGACTGTGTTTATTATATCATCAACTGTACAACCACGACTTAAATCGTTTACAGGCTTGTTTAATCCTTGTAACATAGGACCAATTGCTAAAGCTCCAGTTTCTCTTTGCACTGCTTTGTAGGTGTTATTTCCTGTATTCAAATCTGGGAAAATTAAAACACTGGCTTGTCCGGCGACTTCTGAATTTGGCAATTTACTTTTACCTACTGTCATATCTACCGCAGCATCATATTGTATGGGTCCTTCAATTTTTAAATCGGGGCGTTTTTTTCGCACTATTTCAGTAGCTGTTCTCACTTTATCAACTTCATCTCCTTTTCCTGATGAACCAGATGAATAGGAAAGCATGGCAATTTTTGGCTCAATGCCAAAAGCCAAACTAGAATCGGCAGAGGAAATAGCAATCTCTGCCAATTGTTCTGCAGTTGGATTTGGATTAATAGCACAATCTCCAAAAACAGAAACTCTGTCTTCTAAGCACATAAAAAAAACAGACGAAACCACTGAAGAATTGGGTTTTGTTTTAATGAACTGTAAGGCTGGTAAAATGGTATGTTGCGTAGTGTGTGCAGCGCCAGAAACCATTCCGTCTGCATGTCCTTTATACACCATCATAGTCCCAAAATACGATACATCCTCCATTAAATCCTTAGCCATTCCTATCGTTACATTTTTTGCTTTTCGCAGCTCATAATAGGTGTTTACATAATCATCATAATGCTCCGATTCTATCGGATTTATGATTTGTATTTTAGAGAAATCTAAAGCAAGTCCCAACTCTGCCACTTTACTTTCAATTTGTTTTTTGTTACCAATAATCGAAATATCAACTACATCCATTGTCAATAGTTGAGAAGTTGCAATAATGATTCGTTCGTCATTCCCTTCGGGTAAAACAATGTGCTTTCTATGTTTTCTGGCTCTTTTTACTAAATTATATTGGAACATTTTTGGCGTCATTCCCTCAGCTTCAAAAGTGATGAGCTTTTCAGCCAAATTGTCTAAGTCAACATATTTTTCGAAAGTATTGATAGAAATTTCAATCTTCTGCTTGTTGTTCGCGTAAATTTTAGATTTTATTGAACCTATTTTATTGGTAATATAATACGTCCCTTCTTCCACCGCAATAATTGGAACTACAGTAGAAAGTCCTTCGATTAATTTCAAAATACTAATTTCCGGTAAAATATTCCCTGTTAGAACAATTCCAGAAATAGTTGGATAATTTAAAGATTCATTGGCTTGTAGTGCTCCCAAAATAATATCGGCTCGATCGCCAGGAGTAATCACGAGACTATTTTCTTTCAAATGCAACAAATAATTACACAATTGCATGGCGCCTACGCTAAAATTTCCTGTTTGATTATTCAAGTGTGCCGATCCAAATAAAACTTTAGCATCCAACTCTTTTACAATCTCCTGTACTGTTGGATTGTTCAAATTAGGAATCAAAGGAATAGAATTGACTAATATGCTATTGGGTAAGCTTTTCTTTAAACCATTAGTTACCAATTCAATATTTTCCGGTTGCACTTTATTGGCAATAACAGCCAAAACTTCGACATCTTTTACTTTGAACGAATCGTAAGCTAGATATAGACTATCGAGTAATTCCTCTAATGTTTTACCCACACCGGAACCAACAATAATCGTAGGAATACCTAAATTTTTAGCAATAAGTACATTCATATCTAACTCGATGACTGTTCCTTCGCCCGTAAAACTTGTCCCTTCAACCAAAACAAAGTCGAAGCGTTCTTCTAATTTCTTGTATTTTTCAATAATTAAATCGAGAACCTCTCCTATTTTTCCCTTGTTTTTCTTTTTGATTAATTTACTTTTAGTAATCGCATAAGCATCTTCAAACTCGATATCCATTCCAAAATGACCTATCACGGTTTCGATATGATTATCAAATCCTCCTTCTTCAAAGTCCTCAATAATAGGTCTAAAATAACCTACTTTAGCCATTTTGCCAATCAACATACTCATCAATCCCAATGTCACAATCGACTTTCCACTGTTTTGCTCGCTTGTTGCAATGTATATGGCCTTGTTCATCTTTTTATTTGTTAATGTATTTTTAAATTTACTTGATTAGATTTTTTCAATCTCTAAAACCAACGGCGTTTTTTAAAATAGATTATCATGCCAACAACTATTAAAAACATGGCTCCCATAACGGTATGATAGCCATAATGACGTTTGAGTTCCGGCATGTATTCAAAATTCATTCCGTACACTCCTACAATAAAAGTAAGCGGAATAAATATTGCTGACACAATGGTTAGCGTTTTCATAATCTCATTCATCTTATGGGTTTGAGCCGAAAAAAAGAAGTTAGACGCACTTTCTAAGGAACTCATATCAGATTCAATTTGTTCCAACAACTCTAAAGTCTTTTGATGCAATCGGGCAAAAAAACTGAACGTATCGGTTTCTACAGCGTTAAAAATACTATCATCTTTGATGCTTTTGATATCATACAACGAATCCCGCAACGGAATTATAGAACGTTTTAAGAAATTAAAATTATCTCTGTGCTTTTCTATGCGCTCTAAAATAACAGGATCTGGATTTTGCTTCGTAAGATTAATTAATTCTTCTACTTTATCCTCTTCGTTTTCAATTGTTATGTAAAAATTCTCTATGATAGCGTCTAGTAAAATGTATAATAAATAATCCGCTTTTTTGGTTCTTACTAGTCCAGAATGCGTTCTGATTCGCTCTCGTATGTGCGTAAAAAAATCGCTTCGCTTTTCTTGAAAAGAAATTAAAATTCCATCTTTTAGCAAAAAACTAATTTGTTCCACACTTATGTTATCCGAATGTTCTGTTGGTAACAACGATTTTATATTGAAAAATAAAAAATCATGAGACTCTTCCAGTTTAGTTCTTCGTGTGGTATTCAAAATATCAGCCAAAATGAAATTATCAATTTTGAAATAATTACCAATTGATTTTAACCAATCCACATTATTCAAACCGTGAATATTAATCCAATTTGTTTTTTGTTCGTCAATATATTTATCTAAATCTGAAACCTTAAAATCCTCATATTCGGTGAGATTCAAATCATCGTAAACAAATAATTGCATCTCTGACTCCTTACTTTTATGAACTCCAGTATATTCTAAAGAATAGGGTTGCATTTTTTTCCCTTTCTTGTATTTTATTTTTCTCATCCCAACAGATTTATGTAGTAATATTACGAAAAATTTATAAAAAATTTGTTTTCAATTGCTTTAGATGTATTCAAAATTTGTAAAAATCACAACTTTCTATTACCTAAAAACAAAAGTAAGTGGAAATAATAATTCCTTAGCTTATCAAAGTAGTTTTGGTATTGAAACAAAATTATTCAAAATTGTTAAATAGTATTGATTCTGTAAAAATAGACCCCAAAATGACATCAATATGAAATTATATGAATAAATTTGGTGTAAAGTCGTAACGTACCGCAATTACGCACGACATATTACTATCACATTATAAACTTATTAACTAATTATTTAAATGGTAAAAAAAAAACTAACCCTAATTGTTACCTGTATGCTATTTTGTTTTGCGCAAGGCACATTTGCACAAAGTAAAAAAAAGAGAAGAGCAGACAAAAACGCTCCAGCTAGAGTAGAAGCTAAAGCACCCGAATCTAAAGACGGGAAGAAAGAACCTAAACCATACAAAAAAGTTATTGACTCTACCGCAGTAACCCAAAAAGGATTAATTGACATTCATAAAATCAATGACAAATATCTTTTTGAAATTCCTGACTCTCTTTTAGGAAGTGAGATAATGACCATTACTCGATATTCTAAAACTCCAGCAGGAGGAGGGATTTTTGGAGGAGAAGAAATCAACAGACAAGTTGTTCGCTGGGAAAAAGGATTAAACAACAACATTCTCTTAAGGTCTGTTACTTATGTTATCATGTCACCAGATACTGATAAACCAATGGCTCAAGCAGTTAAAAATTCTACCTCCGACCCAATTATTGGAAACTATGATATCTTAGCTTTCAAGAAAGATTCAACTGGAAAGAACAATACTGGTTACGTAATCGACTTAACGAGTACTTTCGATGGTGATATTCAAACTTTTTCATTAGATCCAATTAAAAAACAGTTATTAAACATTGTAGCTTTTCAAAAAGATAAATCATTTCTTTCTAAAATTAGCAGTTATCCTATCAATACTGAAATTAGAAGCGTAAAAACATTTACAACTACACCGCCTCGTATTTCAGTAACACCAACACCACAAATTGGAGTTAATTTACCGTCTGCATTAGATGCTGGCGTGGTAACTGTAGAGTTGAATACCTCCATGATTTTACTGCCAAAAACTCCAATGCGCAAAAGAGAGTTTGATGCACGTGTAGGTTATTTTGCAAATGAATACGGCGTTTTTGAAGAAGAATCTCAGAAATCAGAAACTAAAGTTTTTGCTGTGAGATGGCGTTTGGAGCCAAAATCAATTGAAGATGCTCAAAAACAAAAAAAAGGAGAATTAATTGAACCATTAAAGCCAATTGTATATTACATCGATCCTGCGACTCCAGAAAAATGGAAAAAATTCATCAAACAAGGTATTGATGATTGGCAAGTCGCCTTTGAAGCAGCTGGATGGAAAAATGCTATCCGTGGTGAATACTGGCCAGAAAACGACCCAACGATGAGTTTAGAAGATGCTCGTTTCTCTGTACTGAGGTATTTTGCAGCTGAAATTCAAAATGCATACGGCCCTAATGTTCATGACCCAAGAAGTGGCGAAATTTTAGAAAGCCATATCGGTTGGTACCACAACATCATGAGTTTATTAAGAAATTGGTACTTGATTCAAACTGCGGCTGTAGATCCTGCTGCGCGTACTAAAAAGTTTGATGATAAACTAATGGGAGAATTGATTCGTTTCGTTTCCTCACATGAAGTAGGACACACTTTGGGACTACGTCATAATATGGGAGCGAGTTCTGCAACACCTGTTGAAAAATTAAGAGACAAAGACTACCAAGCTAAAAATGGACATACTTCTTCTATTATGGATTATGCCCGTTTTAATTATGTAGCACAACCAGAGGATGACGTAACTACATTATTTCCTAGAATTGGAGATTATGACAAATGGGCTATCAAATGGGGGTATTCTTATTTTGACGAAGCTAAAACGGAAACGGAAGAAAAATCGAAATTAAATGAAATGACCAAAGAAGCGTACAAAAATAATCGCTTGTGGTTTGGTACCGAATCTAGTCCTTATGATCCGAGATACCAAACAGAAGATATTGGCGATAACGCAATGAGAGCTTCTGAATACGGAATTAAAAATCTAAAACGAATTTTACCTAATTTATTGGACTGGACCAAAGAAAATGGAGAAAGTTATGCTGAATTAGATGAATTGTATGGCGCACTTACTGGACAATTCAGAAGATATATGGGACATGTTACTAAAAATGTGGGTGGAATCTATGATTCTCCAAAAACATATGACATGACTGGAAATCAATTTGAGGTAGTTCCAAGATCTATACAAAAAGATGCTGTTTTATTTTTGAATACTCAATTATTCAATACACCAAAATGGTTATTGGATCAAAATGTACTTTCAAAAATAAACCCCGATAATGGTGTTGAAGCAATTAAAGGAATGCAAGATGCAACCTTATCAAGTTTATTAGCTGGTGACCGAATGGTTCGCCTTATTGAAACTTCTTCAATGAATAAAAGCAACTATACTGTCGATGAATTGGTTAGTGATCTTAAGAATGGTATTTTTTCTGAATTAAGTGGAAGTACTTCTATTGATGTATTCCGCAGAAATATTCAAAAAATATATGTTGATAAAATGATTGAATTACTAAAACCTGGCACAACTGTAGTAAGATCAGTTCCTGTTGGTGTAACGTATGGTTTTACAACACGAAGAGTAAATTTAGCACAAACTGACTTACCTTCTATTGCAAGAGGTCAATTGAATAGTTTAAAAAATGAGATGAAATTAGCCTCAACCAGAATGACAGATCGAATGAGTAAATACCATTTACAAGATTTAATTTCTAGAATTGGAGATGCTTTAAATCCTAAATAAATACCAAACTAAACTAGATTGAAAAGGGAAAATGTGTAACAACATTTTCCCTTTTTTTTGGACTTAACTAGGTATTACTTTTTAAAATATAGGCTGAATATGCACGTTTTTAATTTATCTAAATAGTTATATCTTATTATGAATTAAAGCAAAATAGTTTTATCAAAAGCCTGTAAATATATTTCAATCTAAATATAAGAACTTTGTCTCTAACATTAAGCCACAAAAAAAACCGAACTATTACTAGTTCGGTTTTGATTTTATAATAATAAGAAATTAGTCTTTTGAAGATTTCACTGCTAATGTGTAAATAACTAATCCAAATCCAATTTTGTTAATTGCATCTGCAATGTTGTAAGCTACATCAATATTACCTGCTGGAATTAACCCATTGTACCATCCAGTAGTTCCCATCATGTATCCTAATGGGTAAATTGCCCATCCTACAAGTACGAACCAGCACAAGATTTTGTGCGCTTTTTGCACTTCTCCGCCAGCTGCAGCAGCTAATTTAGAAGCTTCTCCTAACCAAATTTCATAAACGATTAAGAAATAAGCAGCTCCAGAGATCGCTCCCCAAAATGCAGCACTTTCTGGTGCAACTACTTCACCAAAATAACCTGTAACTAACATGATTACTGAGTAAATAATCATTTTCCATAATAAAGATTGTTTAGCTCCAGCAACTTTTAGTATAAGGTAAAACTCTAAACACATCAATGGCACTGTTAATACCCAGTCAACATAACGAAAGAATGTTGGGGATTCGCCAAACGAAGCCCAATAATCTCTCATGTAGAAATAATGTACTGCAGCAATAAAGGTAATTAAACCTGAAACTAAAACTGAAGTACGCCACTTTTTATCAAACTGGCTTAAGGATAAAAAGAAAAACGCCGATGCAGCCATCATAGCCATACAGCCTACAAAAAAAGTAAACCCTACGTAATCGGTTGGAGATAATTTTCCGATTAATCCTGAAATAAACATAAAATTTGTCATAATTAAAAAATTTTAAATGGTTTTGTTTAATCAAATATAGTAAAAGTTAAACGATAAAAAAATATTTTTGTTTATTTTTTTTTGCTTAATTTTAAACAATAATTAAATTAAATGAAAAATTATCCCAATATCGCTATAGTGGCGAGTTTTTTCGGACTGTGGATGGATTCCTTCTTACCAACTACCTTTCAAATAATATCTGGATTTTTCTTGATTTTCACATTCGGTATATTACACGGAGCCAATGATTTACTTCTAATTAAGAATATAAATTTAGAAGAAAACTCGCAATCATGGATAACTATTTTAAGTTATTACGTCATAATTGTGCTTACTGGTGTTCTTTTATTCTATTTAATACCAAAAATAGCACTGTTATTATTTATCATTGTTAGTGCCTACCATTTTGGAGAACAGCAATGGCAAAATTTACATCAAGTTTTTCCTAAATTGTTGTTGATTACTTTTCAATTCCTTTACGGATTCCTAGTTTTACTATTATTGTTTATTTTTCATACTATTCAAGTACAAAATATCATCTTAAAAATTGCGAATCTAACAGTACCGCTACCCTACTTTTTGAAATTGTTGCAAGTTTCTTGTATATTATTTATTGGCTTGTGTGGATACGCCTTTTATAAAGCTGAAAACATTAGAAATAAACTGCTATTAGAATGTTTTTATCTGATTCTTTTTGCTATTATCTTTAAGTCCTCTAGCTTGATATGGGGATTTGCTATTTACTTTGTGATTTGGCATAGTATTCCTTCAATTATTGACCAAATAAAATTTTTAAATGGAACTTTTTCAATTCCATTTTTTATTACCTATTGCAAGAATGCTGGAATTTACTGGATCATGTCAATCATTGGGATCTCTTTGATTTATTATATCTGTAAGGAGGAGCAACAACTTTTCAATGCCTTATTTTTCTCTTTTTTAGCAGCGATTACCTTTCCTCATGCAGCGGTAATTACGAAAATGTTTCAAGGTAAAAAATAAACACCCATAAAAAAACCGAGCCATTTCTGACTCGGTTTCTGGATTTATATTCCCGTTACGTTATCGGGACAAGCGATTCATTTAATTTTGTTACTCAAAATTAGTTAAAAGCTTATTTTACTTCTTCAAATTCAACGTCTTCAACATTGTCACCTTGAGCAGTCTCACCTTGTGGTTGAGCTTCTCCTTGACCTTGTTCTCCTTGAGCATACATCGCTTCAGTTGCTTTTTTCCAAGCAGCGTTAATATTGTCAAGAGCCGTTTGTATTGCAGGTATGTCTTGAGACTGGTGCGCCATTCTCAATTCAGTCAATGCATATTCTACAGCCACTTTGTTATCATCAGATAATTTAGTTCCTAATTCTTTCAATTGAGTTTCAGTCTGAAAGATCATTCCATCAGCCTCATTCAATTTTTCTGCTCTAGATCTTAACAACTTGTCAGATTCAGCATTAGCTTCAGCATCTTGTTTCATTCTTTCAATTTCTTCAGATGTTAATCCAGAAGAAGCTTCGATACGAATATCATGAGATTTTCCAGTTCCTTTATCAGTAGCAGAAACTTTTATAATACCATTCGCATCAATATCAAAAGTCACTTCAATTTGTGGAACTCCTCTTGGTGCTGGTGGAATACCATCTAAGTTAAAACGACCAATCGTTTTGTTATCAGCAGCCATTGCTCTAGCTCCTTGAAGAACGTGAAGTTCTACAGTTGGTTGAGAATCGGCAGCAGTTGAGAAAACTTGAGATTTTTTTGTTGGAATAGTTGTATTAGACTCAATAAGTGTTGTCATAACGCCACCCATAGTTTCGATACCTAAAGATAAAGGTGTAACGTCAAGTAACAATACATCTTTTACATCACCAGAAAGAACTCCTCCTTGAATAGCTGCTCCAATAGCAACAACTTCATCAGGGTTAACTCCTTTAGACGCTTTTTTACCGAAGAATTTTTCAACTTCGTCAGCAATTCTTGGCATTCTTGTAGAACCTCCAACAAGGATAACTTCGTCGATATCTTTTACAGTTAAACCAGCATCTTTTAATGCTTTAGCAACTGGCTCCATAGAACGCTTTACTAAAGTATCAGATAATTGCTCGAATTTAGCTCTTGTTAATTTTTTAACTAAGTGTTTTGGTCCAGAAGCAGTTGCTGTAACATATGGCAAGTTGATTTCTGTTTCAGCAGAAGATGACAACTCGATTTTAGCTTTTTCAGCAGCTTCTTTAATTCTTTGTAATGACATTGGGTCAAGACGTAAATCAATTCCTTCTTCAGCTTTAAATTCATCTGCCAACCAGTCAATGATTGTTTGGTCAAAATCATCTCCACCTAAGTGAGTATCTCCATTAGTAGAAAGAACTTCAAAAACTCCATCTCCTAATTCAAGGATAGAAATATCGAAAGTACCTCCACCTAAATCGTAAACTGCGATTTTTTGATCGATACCTTTTTTGTCTAATCCGTAAGCTAATGCCGCAGCAGTAGGCTCATTTATAATTCTCATTACTTTAAGGCCTGCAATTTCTCCAGCTTCTTTAGTCGCTTGACGTTGCGCATCGTTAAAGTAAGCAGGAACAGTAATAACTGCTTCTGTAACTGTTTGACCTAAATAGTCTTCAGCAGTTTTTTTCATTTTTTGAA
The DNA here is from genome assembly GCA_043736705.1 of Flavobacterium sp. GTDB lineage: Bacteria > Bacteroidota > Bacteroidia > Flavobacteriales > Flavobacteriaceae > Flavobacterium. The sequence continues at coordinate 15,239 of JAYTBZ010000101.1, forward strand.
GTGTCATAGCTGACAATTCTTGAGCAGAATATAAACGACCATCAATATCCACACGTGGTGTATTGTTGTCACCTTTTACAACTGAATAAGGTACTCTTTTTGCTTCTTCGGTAATTTCACCAAAAGAGTGTCCCATAAAACGTTTGATAGATGCAACCGTTTTAGTTGGGTTTGTAACTGCTTGTCTTTTAGCAGGATCCCCTACTTTAATTTCCCCACCTTCTACAAACGCAATGATAGATGGTGTTGTTCTTTTACCTTCAGCATTAGGAATTACTACTGCTTCTTGTCCTTCCATAACAGATACGCAAGAGTTTGTTGTACCTAAATCGATTCCGATAATCTTTCCCATTTTTATTATATTTAATTATTGTGTAATTCGTCTTTAATAACTTGAGTTGCTATAGTCAAGTTTTGTGCCAATAAAAAAGTAGCTATGTAATTGTCAGTTTTATAGGTTATTGGCGGATAATAATATGACAATATGACATTTTTATTTGTAATATTAGACTTTTGATTGCATCTTTTGAACGATGACAAAACATAGGAACGACATTTTCATTATGAAATGTTTACAAATAATCTTACAATATTACCTCGTAATTATGTAAATTTTTTATCGTTAAAAAACCCATCTTTGTGGTTAACTTTATTCCAAACTAAAAAAAGGGTGAATTTGAAAAAAAATATAAAGAAGGGCTTTAAAATTTTCCTTTGGATTGTGGGCTTCATCATTGGAATTTTTCTTTTGTTGGTGTTAGCACTTCAAATTCCTTTTGTCCAAAATTTAGCTAAAGAAAAAGCGGTAAGCTATCTCGAAGGCAAAATTCATACTAAAGTTTCTATTGATCGAATTGAAATTGGCCTCCCAAAAAAAGTAATCCTTGAAGGTGTTTATTTTGAAGACCAAAAAAAAGATACCCTTCTAGCCGGGAAAAAACTAGCCGTTGACATCAGCTTATTTCAATTGATAAACAACAAAGTGGAAATCAATTCCGCCAGCTTGGAAGGAATCACTGCACATATTGACAGAGACAAAAATTCCGTTTTCAATTTTGACTATATTATTAAAGCATTTTCTTCACCGAACAAACCAAATGATGATTCACCTCCCATGGAGTTTTCTTTGAGCAAAATCAATTTGGATGATGTCAAATTCAAGTATTCGGATGCTATTTCCAAAAATGACATCGCTGTTACTTTAAACCATTTTGATACCCAAATAAAAACTTTTGAGTTGGACAAAATGAATTTCGAAATTCCCAAAGCAAAAATTGATGGCGTCAAATTGAAAATGAAACGAGGTTTGGTTGAAACGCTGAATGAAATTCAAAAAACGATAGCTATAAAAGCAGACAAAGCCAATTTAAAAATACAACTGGGTGCCATCGATTTGTCAAAAATTGATATTGATTACCAAGATGAAACTAGTAGATTAAATACAAAAGTCGCGCTTGAAAAATTGCAGATAAAATTCAACACCATCGACTTACAAAAGCAATTTCTTGACATTGAAACCCTTACTTTGTTAGATACCAAAGGAGAGTTGGCCGTGGGCAAATTAGAAAAAACGGTTACAGAAAATAACACCACTATTACTCCAACGAACAATTGGAAAGTCAAAATCAACAAAATCAAAATGGAAAAAGTCAATTTCCATTTTGACAATCAAAATTCAGTTGCCGTCAAAAGCGGTATGGATTATCAGCATTTGGACATTGAGAATTTTAACCTTCAAGCTGAGAAGTTAAACTACAATCCACAAAAAACCTCCGGAATTATCAATTCCCTTTCGATAAAAGAGAAAAAAGGTTTAGATGTTCAATACTTAAAAACCAATTTTGTCTATAATGAGCAAGGCGTTACTTTGAAAAACTTGTATTTAAAAACACCGCAAACAATACTCCGAAATGAAATTATTGTAAGCTATCCTTCAACTTCAATACTTAAAGAATATCCCGGAGAGTTATATATAAATGCACATTTAATTAATAGTAGATTGGGTATAAAAGAACTCCTCCTCTTTGCCCCTATGCTGGAAAATACGCCGCCATTTAGTACCAATCAGAAGGCTGTCATGTCTATGAATGGCACCATTATCGGTAAATTAAAAGATATTTCTTTTCCTAATTTAGAAATTAGTGGTCTTGGAACTACAAAAATTGCCATAAGCGGAAAAATTATTGGGTTACCCAATACCAAAACTACCTATTATGAATTGAATATTAAAAACTTACAATCAAATGCCAAAGATGTCAATAACATACTGCCAAAAGGAACAGTGCCCAACTCGATTCAGTTGCCTTCCAATTTCACTACTAAAGGAACTTTCAAAGGAACGCTGTACAATTTCAATACAAATTTAAACATCATCAGTAGTTTTGGGAATGCCAAAATCAAAGCCGTTTTTGACCGACGCATAAAAAACAAAGAGACATACAACGCTCAAACCGAAATCGATAATTTTGATTTGGGAAAGCTGATCAAAAACGATACCATTGGAAAAATCACTTTAAAAGCAACCGTAAAAGGAACAGGTTTAAATCCAAAGACAGCCAATGCTATTGTTGACGGCATGATTGCGAAAGCTAATTTTAAAAAGTACACCTATCAAAATATTACAGTAAAAGGTAAAATAAACAACGGATTATTCGATGCAAACATTAACACAAAAGATCCAAATCTGACTTTTGATTTGATTTCCAGCGGGAGCTTCCGGGGCAAATATCCTTCTGGAAAATTACATTTGAATGTTGATATTGCCGATTTAAATAAACTCAATCTGCATGCTGGAGCAATGAAAATGCGTGGCGAATTGGATGCAGATATCCAATCGGCAGATTTGGATTACTTGAACGGTAATGTGAATGCTCACCATATTATTATTGCCAATGAAAAAGACCAATTTGTATTGGATAGTATTACCCTTACAGCAACTTCTACCGCAGAAAAAAATACGTTGCTGTTGAAATCTCAATTCATGAATGCAAATGTGGATGGAAAATACAAACTATCCCAAATTGGAGTTGCCTTGCAAAATTCGATTGCAAACTATTATGACAGCAATTCAAATACCCTAAAAAGCAGTGTAGAAGCACAACATTTTGCATTTAATATGGATGTAAAAGACAGCTCCATTTTGCTGAAGTTTGTCCCAGAACTGAAGAGCATAGAACCCATTAGCATTTCAGGTAGGTACAATTCTGTGAATGATACGATTGTTTTGAATGGTAAAATTCCAAAATTAGTATATGGTAAAAGCGCAATTACAAATGCTGAAATAAAAGTATACACCAAGGACAAGGCATTAGTTTATAGCCTAATCGTTGACGATATCCAAAACCCGCAATTTCAATTGCCCTATACCAATATTGTAGGGAAAGTGGAAAACGATGTCATCGATTATGCGTTGCAGTTGAAAGATTTGAATAACAAAGAGCGGTATTTTATTTCAGGAATCTTGAAAACTAAAAACGGAAATTCTGCCATCAATCTGAATCCAAAAAATCTATTGCTGAATTATGACTCGTGGAATCTAACCGAGAATAATGAAATCCGTTTTGGAAGAAACGGACTTTATGCCAATGATTTTGAATTGTCAAAGGCAGGAAACAGCATCAAAATTCAATCACAATCGGAACAACCCCATGCACCTATTGCCATTGACTTTAAGGATTTTGAAATTGAAACCATTACCAATATTGCACAAAAAACTGATTTCCAAATGAGCGGAAAAATCAATGGAAACGCCTTGATAAAAAACATCGAAAAATCAGCGGTTTTCACTTCCGATTTGACCATAGAAAATTTTGCCTTCCGAAAAGATACATTGGGAACATTGAAAATTAATGTCAACAATCAAATTGCCAACCAATATGACGCGAAAATTCTACTAACGGGTCAAGACAACCAACTCAGTTTAGACGGAAATTACAAAACTACTGACAGCAATTTCGATTTGAACTTGGACATCGCAAAACTTCATGTAAAAAGCATTCAAGGATTCACATTTGATAATATAAAGGAAAGTACTGGTTTTGTATCAGGGAATTTTAAAATTACGGGAACTGCTTCGCAACCTGCCGTTTTGGGCATTTTACAGTTTCATGAGGTTGGCTTCAAAGTCACAAAACTCAACGCCAATTTCAAATCGATGAATGACAGAATTGTGTTTTTAAACAACAGTGCTGCCTTCGATAATTTTACCATAAAAGATGAAACAAATAACGAACTTATTATTAACGGAAAAGTTACGAATCGAACCAATTATAATTTTGGTTTTAATTTGACTGTCGATGCCGATAATTTTAAAGCGGTCAATTCTAAAGCAAAAGACAATCCGCTTTATTATGGCGAATTGTATTTGGACAATCATTTAACTGTCAAAGGCACCTTGAACAATCCAATAGTTGAAGGAAAAATTAAAATAAATAAAGACACTAAATTCACCGTTGTTTTGCCACAATCAGACCCGTCAATTACTGACAGAGAAGGCATTGTAGAGTTTATTGACCAAGACCAACCTAAATTAATCACCACCGTTTCAGCCGATGAAGCATTGAGTCAAACCGAAATTAAAGGTATCGTTGCCTCGGTAAATATCGAAATTGATAAAGAAGCCGAATTGTCTATGATTATTGATAAAGCTAACGGAGATTATTTAAAATTAAAAGGAGAAGCACAACTCACCGGAGGTATAGACGCTTCAGGAAAAACAACCCTAACCGGAAGATATGAATTTACCGGAGGTACTTATGAAATGAATTTTAATTTAATTAAACGAAAATTTGACATCAAAAAAGGAAGTTATATTCTGTGGACAGGAGAACCAACTACTGCCGACATAAATATTACCGCAATTTATAAAACAGAGACAGCTCCGATTGATTTGTTAAATGATCAATTAATGAATCTTACTCCGGAACAAAGAAACACCTATAAACAAAAAATTCCTTTTGAAACCGAATTGAAAATGAAAGGAGATTTATTAAAACCAGACATTACATTTGATATCATTTTGCCCGAAGGCAACAACTCTGTTTCAGCAGAAATCATTGATGCTACACAAGCTAAATTGGCACAACTCCGACAAGAACCCGATGAACTTAACAAACAAGTTTTTGCGTTGCTTTTACTTAATCGGTTTATTGGTGAAAACCCGTTTTCAACCGAAAGTGGTGGCATTACAGCTTCTTCTTTAGCTAGAGAAAGTGTGAGCAAAGTTTTGTCACAACAACTCAATAATCTTGCAGCTGATTTGATAAACGGCGTGGAACTGGATTTTAATTTAGATACTTCTCAAGATTATACAACGGGTACAGAAGAAAACAGAACCGAATTGAATGTAGGTCTTTCTAAAAAATTATTGAACGATCGATTGAAAGTTACAGTTGGAAGTAGTTTTGGGATTGAGGGTGAAAAACTAGAAAATCAACAGGCTAATAACATTGCTGGAGATATTGCTGCTGAATATCAAATTTCAAAAGACGGCCGTTATAAAATTCGTGCTTATCGAAAAAATAAATATCAGGTGGCGCTACAAGGTCAGGTTATTGAAACCGGTGTTGGTTTTATCATCACAATTGATTACAACAAATTCCGCGAAATATTTCATAGAAAGCTAGTAGAAAAATCCAAAGAACCTAAAAAGAAATCGAATGACTAAGAACATTTTATATTTTCTGTGTTTGGCACTGTTCGCCTCTTCCTGCAGCAATACAAAGTATTTACCTGAAGGCGAATTATTGTACACAGGAGGTAAAGTAATAGTAGAAAAAAGCAAAGAAACCACAAAGAAAGAACAGAAGTTATTACAAACAGAATCCAAAAAATTACTGATTCCAAAACCCAACAAAAAATTCCTTGGATTGCGACCTAGGCTATTCTTTTACAATCTTGCTGGCGACGTAAAAAAAGAGAAAGGATTTGGGCATTGGTTAAAATATACCGTGGGCGAACCACCCGTTTTATTCAGTCAGGTCGATTTGCAATTCAATAAAAGTTTACTACAGAATTATGTTGAAAATAATGGCTATTTTAATGCAAAAACTACTACCGATTCTACCCGATACGGAAAAAAAGTAAAGGCAAATTACACCATCAATACAAAGCAACAATACAAAATTAAGTCGGTTCAATTCCCAACAGATTCTGCTACCATTTCAATTGCTGTTCGCAAAACACAACAAAGAAGTCTGTTGAAAGAAGGAAACGCTTACAACCTTGCTTTAATTAAAGAGGAAAGAGTTCGAATTGACACACGTTTAAAAGAAAAAGGATACTTTTATTTCAATCCAGATTATCTCAAAATTCAAGTGGACAGCACTGTTGCAGATCATCAAGTGGATTTGATTGTAAAAGTAAAAAATGAAGCACCAGAACTAGCAAAAACCAGTTTCAGAATCAATAAAATCATAATTTATCCCAACTATGGTATTAATGCCGATAGCTTGAGTGTGGCATCAGATTCGAT